>JBDUEC010000073.1:0-10424 GCA_040002655.1 Rhodoglobus sp.
GCGCGACCTTCTTGATCGCGACCTGGCGGTTCTGGGTGGCGTAGCAGATGTCGTCGCTGGGCGGATCCTGCAGGTTCGGGAAGCGTTCCCGCAGCAGGTTGACGGTGAGCATGGTCTCGTCCACGCTCAGGGTGGTCTGCGACAGCCAGACCAGGTTGTCGGGATCCTCGACGACGAGGGTCGCGACATCCGCTGGGCTGCCGACCAGGGTGGTGCGGTCGGGCGCGTGCCCCATCGTGCCTTCGACCTCCTCGTGGCCGGCGTGACCGATCAGCAGGATGTGCTTCTCCTGCTTGCCGAAGCGCACTGCCTCGCGGTGCACCTTGGTCACCAGCGGGCAGGTGGCGTCAATGGCGAGCAGGTTGCGATCTGCCGCCCCCTGCACCACCGCCGGCGAGACACCGTGGGCACTGAACACGATGTGCGAACCTTCGGGCACTTCTGCGACGTCGTCGACGAAGATCGCGCCCTTCTTCTCGAGGGTGGAGACGACATGGATGTTGTGCACGATCTGCTTGCGCACGTACACCGGAGAGCCGTAGTGGTCGAGCGCCTTCTCGACGGCGATCACCGCGCGATCCACCCCTGCACAGTAGCCACGGGGGGCAGCGAGGAGCACTCTCTTCTGCCCGGTGACGGGGTTGTCCCGTAGCCTGTTACGTACCGCGGGGAGCCGTGGTATTTCGAGGCCGGCGGCCGCGCCGTTGGTGATCGTGCTCACGGAACCAATTCTACTTCGCGGGCATGGCTGGATTGCTGGGAGGCACCGGATGGCAAGCGAGCTGGCGAACGAGGCGTACGAGAACCTCACCATTTCGATGCGCGACGAGGATGGCGTGACCGTCGAACCGGACGGCTTGCGCGTGCACGGCAGGGTCTTCGCATTCCGCCAGGGCGACGACCTGGTGGTGGAGCTTCCGATCGACCGCGCGAACGACCTCGTCGCCAGGGGCGTCGCGCACCGCGCGCCCGCCGAGGGCCGCGACTGGGTGCGCGTCAGCGACCTGCAGCTCTGGCCCGAGCTGGCCGGGGAGGCGCACGAGTTCGTGGGTGAGCCCGCCGTCGGCGGCGATTCTTGACGATTGTCGACCAGCCCTCGACCGTAGACGCGCCGTGGCCGGTCGCGCTCTTCTCCGCGAAGGTCAAGGGCTGGATCGAACGGCTCGGCACCGCGTGGGTCGAGGGTGAGATCACGCAGTGGGGTCTGTCCGGAGGCAACGTCTACGGCAAGCTCAAAGACCTCGAAACCGACGTGACGATCTCGTTCACGGTGTGGTCGTCGGTGAAGGCGAAGCTGCCTGCTGACCTGAAACAGGGCGACCGCGTCGTCGCACTGGTCAAGCCCACCTACTGGCTGAAGGCCGGCACGCTTTCGATGCAGGTCTTCGAGATGCGCCACGTGGGGCTCGGTGACCTGCTCGAGCGCCTCGAGCGCCTGCGACAGAAGTTGCGCGCAGAGGGCCTGTTCGACGCCGACCGCAAGAAGCCGCTGCCGTTCCTGCCGGCCGTGATCGGCCTGGTCACCGGCAAAGACAGCGACGCGGAGAAGGATGTGCTGCGCAACGCCCAGCTGCGCTGGCCCGCGGTCGCGTTCCGGGTGCTGCACGCGACCGTGCAGGGCGACCGGGCCGCGGCCGAGGTGGCTAACGCCATCCGCACCCTCGATGCCGATCCCGAGGTCGAGGTGATCATCGTGGCTAGGGGCGGCGGTGACTTCCAGAACCTGCTGGTGTTCAGCGACGAGGCACTCGTGCGGGCGGCATCCGCTGCGCTCACACCGATCGTCAGCGCGATCGGGCACGAGGCCGACCGGCCTCTGCTTGACGACGTGGCCGACCTGCGCGCATCCACCCCGACTGATGCCGCCAAGCGCGTCGTGCCCGACGTCGCCGAGGAGCTGGCCCGCGTGCAGCAGGCCCGCGGGCGCATCGGTCTTCGACTGAACGGCCTGCTGAGAATGGAAATCGACCGCCTCGAGCAACTGCGCACGCGCCCGGTGCTGGCGAACCCGAACTGGATCATCGACACCAGGGCAGACGAACTGAACCGACAGGTCGCCCGTGGCGTCGAACTGATGGACCGACTCATCGAGACGTCGCTCGCAAGGGTCAGCGAACTGCGCACCCAGCTGCGTGCCCTGTCGCCCCAGCGCACCCTCGAGCGCGGCTACTCGATCGCCCAGCTCTCCGACGGGCGCGCGCTGCGCAGCACCAAGGATGCGCCGGCCGGCACGACGCTGCTCCTCACCATCGCCGACGGCAAGCTCGGCGCCACCGTCGACTCCACCGGGCCGCAAGGCTAGGTAGAATTCCAGTCGTGGCCAGCCAAGCGAAGAACGACGTGAGCGCCCTCAGCTACGAGCAGGCGCGCGACGAGCTCATCCAGGTGGTGACCGAACTCGAGCAGGGCTCATCGACTCTCGAGCAGTCGCTCGCACTGTGGGAACGCGGCGAGGCACTCGCGACCCGGTGCGAGGAGTGGCTCATCGGCGCGAAGGCGCGCCTCGACGCCGCCCGCGCAACTATCTCGGAGTAGTCGTGGCATCCAAACAACCGGCGGTCGTCGCCGAGCTCGGCCGGCCGGAGACGCCGGAGGAAACCGCGGCGCGGCGCGCGGAGAACACGCGCAAACACCGTGCCAACCAGTCACTCGTCAACCTGATCGCGGCCCTCCTGGCCACGCTCGGCATCGTGCTCGTGATCGTGCTGGTAGTGGTGCGGCCGAGCCAGCCACCGCCCGCGCCGGTCGACTACGCGACCATCGCGGCCCAGGCCCAGGGTGGAGCGGATGCCGCGCTCATCGTTCCCCGGCTGCCCGACGGCTGGGCGGCCAACGACGCCCGGCTCGACACCGTCAGCGGCGTGGACACCTGGTACATCGGCTTCGTGACGCCCGCCCAGCAGTTCGTCGCGATCGACCAGGGCATCAACGCCAACCCGAGCTGGCAGGCGACCCTGCTGCAGAATCGCGCCCAGACGGGCGAGACCACCATCGACGGCGTGACCTGGCAGGTCTACGACAACCGCACCGCCGACAAGCCCGGCAACCTCGCCTACGCACTCGCCACCACGGTTGGTTCCAGCACCGTGCTGCTCTACGGCACCGCCGACGATGTGGAGTTCGAGACGATCGCGACCGCCATCTCGGCCGATGTTCTCGCCCTCGGAAAGGCAAGCCAGTGATCGACCAACCCAGAACCCCCAGCCAGGCCTGGCGCGAGATGGTGCGCGGCAATGAGCGCTTCGTGGCCGGCGAGCCGCAGCATCCGCGGCAGGATGTCGAGCGGCGCCAGGAGCTCGGCTCCGGGCAGTTCCCGCACGCGGCACTGTTCGGCTGCAGTGACTCCCGCCTCGCGGCCGAGATCATCTTCGATAAGGGCATCGGCGACCTGTTCGTCGTGCGCAACGCCGGGCAGGTGATCTCGGATTCCGTGCTCGGCTCACTGGAGTACGCGGTCGCCGTACTGCACGTGCCCCTGATCGTCGTGCTCGGCCACGACGAGTGCGGCGCAGTGCGCGCCGCCATCGATTCGCAGGACCCGAATCCACCGACCCTCCCGCACTACATCGATGGTCTCGTGCAGAAGATCGTGCCTGCGGTGCGGCGGGTGCGGGCGGCCAAGCCGAACTCGCGGGTCGACTCGAACCAGGTCGGGCGCGAGCACCTGCGCGACACGATCGCGGAGCTGCTCGAGTCCTCCGAACTCATCAGCGACGCAATCGCCGCGGGTACGCTGGCTGTTGTCGGCGCGAACTACCGCCTGCTCGAGGGCCGCGCCGTTCCCGACGTGGTCGTCGGCACAGTCTGACCGGGCACCCTCTCCCCCAACACCTCGAACGAAGGATCGCACAGCGCCGTGAGCACCAACGAAGAGTTCCGCATCGAACACGACACCATGGGCGAGGTGCGGGTGCCCAAGGCGGCCCTGTACGGCGCCCAGACCCAGCGTGCCGTGGAGAACTTCCCGATCTCCGGCAGCCCGCTCGAGCCCGCGCAGATCGTGGCACTCGCGCGCGTCAAGCGCGCCGCCGCGCTCGTGAACAAGGAGATCGGCATTCTCGACGGGGCGATCGCGGACGCGATCGTGGCATCCGCTGATGAGATCGTCGCGGGCAAGCACCACCGCGACTTTCCGATCGATACGTACCAGACCGGCAGCGGCACCAGTTCGAACATGAACATCAACGAGGTGCTCGCGACCCTCGCCACGAAGCGCCTCGGTTCGCCGGTGCACCCCAACGACCACGTGAACATGTCGCAGTCGTCGAACGATGTGTTCCCGACCTCCGTGCACGTCGCCGTGACCGGTGGCCTGATCAACGATCTGATCCCCGCCCTCGACCACCTCGCCGTCTCCCTCGAGAAGAAGGCGAAGCTGTGGGCCACCGCGGTCAAGTCGGGCCGCACCCACCTGATGGATGCCACGCCCGTCACCCTCGGCCAGGAGTTCGGTGGCTACGCTCGCCAGGTCCGACTCGCGATCGAGCGGATCCAGTCAGCTCTCCCCCGCGTCGCCGAGGTGCCCCTGGGTGGCACCGCCGTCGGTACTGGCATCAACACCCCGGTGGGATTCCCGCAGAAGGTGATCGCCGAACTCGCCTCCGACAGTGGACTCCCGATCACGGAAGCGCTCGACCACTTCGAGGCGCAGGGCGCGCGAGACGGACTGGTTGAGGCATCCGGTGCCCTGCGGGTTCTCGCGGTCTCGCTGATCAAGATCTGCAACGACCTGCGTTGGATGGGCTCCGGCCCGAACACCGGCCTCGGTGAACTGCACATCCCCGACCTGCAGCCAGGGTCGTCGATCATGCCGGGCAAGGTGAACCCGGTGATCCCCGAGGCGACCCTCATGGTCTGTTGGCGCGTGATCGGCAACGATGCGACGATCGCCTGGGCCGGCGCATCCGGCAACTTCGAACTCAACGTGGCGATCCCCGTAATGGGTACCGCGCTGCTCGAGTCGATCCGCCTGCTCTCCAACTCAGCACGCCTGCTGGCCGACACAACGGTGGATGGCCTGCAAGCCAACCTGGAACGTGCCCGCGCCATGGCCGAGTCGTCGCCGTCGATCGTGACGCCGCTCAACAAGTTCATCGGCTACGAGGCCGCTGCGAAGATCGCGAAGCACTCGGTGGCGAAGGGGATGACGGTGCGCGAGGCCACGATCGACCTCGGCTTCGTCGAGCGCGGCGAGCTCACCCTCGAGCAGCTGGACAAGGCGCTCGATGTGCTGAGCATGACCCACCCGGGCTAGGCGGCACCGAGCACGATCGCGGCCCAGAAGCCGCCGAGCATGAACGGCCCGAAGGGCAGGTGGGTGCCGCGGCGACCGCTAACCAGAAGCACCACCGCGACGAGCCCTCCGGCCAGAAAGGCGAGTGCGGGCGACAGGATCGCGGTCGTGCTGCCGATGAGCCCGGCCGCGAGCCCGAGCACGCCGGCGAGCTTGACGTCGCCCATGCCCATGCCGCCCGCGATCGCGAACACCAGCAGGAAGGCGAAGTAGGTGATACCGGAGATCAGCGCCACGACCGGGAGGGCACCGAGCGCCCACGCCCCCGCCAGGCCGAGCGCCGCAGCCGCGTAGCCGGGCAGCACGAGGCGGTTCGGCAGCCGGTGCTCGCGCAGGTCGGTGAGCACCAGCAGCGGCGTTACCGCGGCGAGGTAGAGCAGGGGGATGGCTGCCGGGCGGAGTCCGACGGCCAGCACCGCGACCACGGCCAGACACACCGCGACCGCGACCTGCCACACCACTTCGGCCGGGCGGCTCTCATGGGCCAAGCCGACGGGTGGCGACGTACGGGTGAGCGGCACGTCGCGAGGCTAGAACGCGAGCGGTGGCATCCGCTCATTCCATCCACAGCGGCCGCTACTCGACGACGCGCACCAGGTCGATCTCGGTGCCGTCGAGCGCCTGCACGCTGCGCTTGCCGACCGGTTTGGACAGGTCGATCGGGATGAGCAGGGAGGTCGAGACAGCGGGGTTAGGCGAGCACGCCGCCACATTGTCAGCCTGGCTGCCATCGGTGGGAATTGGCAGGCCATACTCGATGGCAATCTGCACCGTCGTGTCCGTCTCGATCACGACCGCCGCGCGCGGCACGCAGAGCAGATCACCCCGAACGTGCACGACGAGGTCGGCGGTATCAGTGCCCACCAGGTCGGGCTGCGGATCCTCCCCGATATAGCCGTTGATCACCGGCGTGCCCACGCGGGTGAACGGCGCGAGCGTGTCGAGGTAGTCCGGGGTGTGGTCTGGGGCCCAGGCCTGGTAGCCGAGAATCGGCTGGTCGACGAGGCCGGCGGGCACGCTGGTCTGCCCGAGCACGTAACGGTTCACCACGGTCGGTGCGGGTGTTCCCCACATGAGCTGCATCGGCGTGAGCGGGGTCGGGGGCTTCGGCAGGTTCGCGAGGTAGTTGACCCCCGTGCCGATCGCCAGGAACACCATGCTGCCGAGCCCGAGCGCGTAGAAGAATTGGCGCAGGCCGTAGGAGATCGACCCGGGCTCAGATGCGCGCGGGTCTGACACGCTCCAGGCGTTCAGCACCCGCCACTGGCTACGGGGTGCAAGCAGGCCCCAGAGAAACACGATCCCCAACGTGCCTGCAAGCACCAGAAAAACTAGGCTCACAACTCGACCTTACGTGTGTGACTCCGCTTGAGAAACCCTCAGCGAACGTACGCAGAAGATTCTAAGCCTCGGCGGGGGTCGGTGAACACACTTGTCTGTTCAGGCCGTCACGATGCCACCCACGCCGTGCGCTCAGGCCAGCTCGTTCGACTCCAGCATCTCCGTCACGAGGGCGGCGATCGCCGATCGCTCCGACCGGGTCAGGGTGATGTGCGCGAACAACGGGTGGCCCTTGAGCGTCTCGATCACGGACGCCACACCGTCGTGCCTGCCGACCCGCAGGTTGTCGCGCTGCGCGACATCGTGCGTGAGCACCACCCGGGAGTTCTGGCCGATGCGGCTGAGCACGGTGAGCAGCACGTTGCGCTCCAGGGACTGTGCCTCGTCCACGATCACGAACGCGTCATGCAGCGACCGACCGCGGATGTGCGTGAGCGGCAGCACCTCGAGCAGTCCTCGCTCGATCACCTCGTCGAGCACGTTCTGCGAGACGACGGATCCCAGTGTGTCGAACACTGCCTGGGCCCACGGGTTCATCTTCTCCGCGGCGTCACCGGGCAGGAATCCGAGCTCCTGTCCGCCCACCGCGTACAGCGGGCGGAAGACCATGATTTTGCGGTGCTGCTGCTTCTCGAGCACGGCCTCAAGCCCCGCGCAGAGAGCAAGCGCACTCTTGCCCGTACCAGCCCGACCGCCGAGCGAGACAATTCCGATCTCCGGGTCGAGCAGCATGTCGATGGCCAACCGCTGCTCGGCGCTGCGGCCGTGCAGGCCGAAGATGTCGCGATCGCCGCGCACGACCCTCATCTCACCCCGGCCGGTCACCCGTCCGAGAGCGGAGCCGCGATCTGAGTGGATGATGAGCCCGGTGTTCACAGGAAGGTCCTGCACGAGTCGCGAACTCAACTTCTCGTCGTCGTAGAGCTTGGCCATCTGCTCGCTGGAAAGATCGATGTCGGCCTGTCCGGTCCAGCCGGAGTCCACGGCGAGCTCCGCGCGGTACTCCTCGGCCGCGAGGCCGATGGATGCCGCCTTCACCCGCAGGGGCAGATCTTTGGAGACCACCACGACATCCAGTCCATCGTTGGCGAGGTTCAGCGCAACGGCGAGGATGCGGGAGTCGTTGTCACCGAGCTGCAGCCCGGAGGGAAGCACCGACATGTTGGAGTGATTCAGTTCGACACGGAGTGATCCTCCGCCGTCGCCGACGGCGATCGGGAAGTCGAGGCGTTCGTGCAGCACCCGGAGTTCGTCGAGGTTGCGCAGCGCCTGCCGAGCGAAGTAGCCGATCTCGGGATCATTGCGCTTCGCCTCGAGCTCAGAGATGACGACCACAGGGAGAACGACCGAGTGTTCCGCGAACCGGAAGATGGCTTTCGGGTCTGAGAGAAGAACGGACGTGTCGAGCACGTACGTGCGTTCGGCCTGCCTCCCCTTCGCGTCTGCCCCATCCTGCGGGCGGTTCTTCTGCTTCGGGTTGACTAGCTCGGCCACGTGCACTCCATCCCCGAGTGCAGCACACTCGGATCCAGTCGCGCGACGGCCAAGAGCATTCCGAAAACGAACTTACGTGGCCGTCTCGATCAGGCGCCATACCTGATGAATCGACGCTATGCGCCGAATGCGAAACGCGAGTGCGCGACACACCCCTACTTTGTGACCAGCAGGTAAAAACTAGACCGTGGTCGCCGAGCTGAACGCGGTGAGGGTCGCGCGCAGCATTCCCAATGTCTCGTCGCTCGTGGTCACGTGCGCGCTGACGCGCACTGCGCCCCCGCGGATCGTGACCGTGACGCCGTGGTTGTGCAGGGATGCCGCCAGCACCGTCAGTTGCTCCGCCACCGGTTCGAGCACAACGATGCCGGCACGCTCGGCCTCCGCCCGCGGAGAGATGACCGGCACACCGAACTCGTCGGCGATGTCGATGACGGCGGACACCCGCTCGCGGAGCCGCTCGTTGATCACGGGCACACCGATCTCGGCGATGTCCTCGAGTGCGGTGGCGAAGCGGGCCTGCGCGATCGGGTCAGGGTTGCTCACGCTGAAGGCGCCGACGCCGTGTTTGGGCGGCGGCACGCTGTCGAAGGGCGTGCCCTCCACGTCGGTCGCGCTGAAGCCGGAGAACACGGGAGTGAGCTGGTCCACCGCGCGGTCACTGAGGGCGAGGAAACCCGTGCCCCAGCCCGCCCTGGTCCACTTCTGCCCGCCGGAGACCACCACGTCTGCGACCGAGAACGGTGCGTCGACCACGCCGAAGCCCTGGATGGCATCCACGATCAGCAGGCGGTCACCGATCACCTGGCGGATGCCCTCGAGATCCACGAGGTAGCCGGTGCGCGAATCGACCAGGCTCACCGCGACCGCGACGATGGATGACGTGAGCTGTTCGCGGATGTTGCCCGGCGTCACGCGGCCGTGGTCGGTCTCGAGCCAAGTCGGTGCGAGCACGCCGAGCGACGACGCGGCACGCTCGACCGCGAACGTGATGCTCGGAAACTCTGCGGCCGACAGCGCGATGCCGCCGGTGAGTCCGAACATCGTGTGCATGAGGCCCTGGCTGGTGTTCGGCTGGAAGCCCACCTGGTCGGGGCGGAACCCGGTGAGCGCCGCGACCGCTTCGCGCACCCTGGCGTCCTGCTCGCTCAGGCTCTCGATGGTTCCGAAGCGCGCCCGGCCGAGCAGGGCGCTCTGGGCGGCCTCCTCCGCACGCACGTGCTGGCCCACCGGCCCGACCCTGCCGAAGTCGAGGTAGCCGGGCTCCTCGGTGAAGGTCTCGATGTACTCGTCGAGTTTGCTGCTGTCGTCGGTCGTCATTGCCCGTACCTCCTGTGTCGGCGGGAGAAGTCGCGCAGGGCGCGCAGGAAGTCCACCTGGCGCAGGTCGGGGCCGAGCGCCTCGACGAAGTAGAACTCGCTGTGCGCGCTCTGCCAGAGCATGAAGTCGCTGAGCCGCTGCTCGCCCGACGTGCGGATCACGAGGTCGGGGTCCGGCTGGCCCACGGTGTACAGGTGCTCACCGATCAACTCCGGCGTGAGTATCTCGGCGAGTGCATCGAGGGTGCCGCCCTCGCCCTCGTGCTTCTGCACGATGCTGCGCATCGCATCCGCTATCTCCCGGCGCCCGCCGTAGCCGATCGCGAGGTTGATGTGCAGGCCGGTGTTGCCCTTGGTGCGCTCCTGCGCGAATCGCAGCGTGGCGACGAGCTCCGGCGGCAGGCCGTCGGTCGAGCCGACGTGCTGCACCCGCCAGTTGCGGAAGTGCGAGAGGTCTTCGGCCAGGTCGGCGATGATGCCGAACAGCTCGCCGAGCTCCTCCGGCTTGCGGCCCCCGAGGTTGTCGGTGGAGAGCAGGTAGAGGGTGGCGACCGAGATGCCCAGGTCGTCGCACCACTCCAGGAACTCGCGGTACTTGGCGGCCCCGGCCCGGTGACCGTGCGCCGCGGTCTCCAGCTCACGCAGGCGCGCCCAGCGCCGGTTGCCATCAATGATCATGGCGACATGCTGGGGAAGCACCTGGCCAGCGAGCGAGCGCTTGAGCCGCCGCTGGTAGAGCCCGTACAACAGGCCGCGCCCGAACTGCCTCTCACTCACATCCATACGTTAGTCCACGCCCGCGGACGGCCGCCTGAATGCGGGCGACGGTAGAATCGGGCCATGGCCGCGAAGACCCCCGACGACTCCGCAAACACCACTCCCGAGGATGACGGTCTGCCGGGCATCCCCCTCGTCGAGGATGAGGTCGAGCACGACCAGGCAGACGTCAAGCCGACCTGGCGCGGCTGGATCCACGC
>JBDUEC010000074.1:0-10145 GCA_040002655.1 Rhodoglobus sp.
CACGATCACCTGGGGCACGGGGAGCCCGAGGTCACGGCCGGTGACGACCAGTGCTGCGCCGGCCGCTGCGGCCTCGCGAGCTTCGGCAGCGGCATCCGCTGCTTCGGGCAGGGCGAAGTACACGGCTCCGGGCACGACGGTGTCCCCGCCGGTGCAGAAAGTGCCCAAGGCGATCCGCGCGTCAGTGCCGGATGCATCAGCGCCGGATGGCACGAGCGTGCCGGCGAGGATCGTCGCGATCTCGCCCTGGTCGAGTTCGATCACGCCCAGCCCGCCTCGCGCAGCGCCTGCCGGGCCTCGTCGCGCGCGGAGAACGGCAACTTGAGCCCCTCGACCTCCATGTAGTCCTCGTGTCCTGGTCCCGCCCAGAGGATCGAGTCACCCTCGCCGGCCATGGCCACGGCAGCGCGAATCGCCTGCGACTGCTGGGCGATCTCGTGCAACTCCGCGGGATGCGAGGCGCTCCTGGCGCCCTCGAGCAGGGTCGCGCGAATCTCCGCGGGCGTCTCGAATCGGGGGTTGTAGTCCGTGATCACCAGCACGTCGGAGCCCTCCGAGCCGATGCGCCCCATCTCGAGGCGCTTCGATGGGTCGCGATCGCCATCGGCGCCGAACAGCATGATGAGCTTGCCCGTCGTGAACTTGCGCACGGCAGCCAGCGTCGTCAGGAAGGCGTCCGGGCTGTGTCCGAAGTCCACGTACACCGCAGGGCCAACCTCACTCGAGACACGCTCAATGCGACCGGGAAGGTAGGCAACGATGCCGCCGTCGGTGTCGAGCGCCTGGCCGATCGCCTCCAGCTCGAAACCGGCCTCGACCAGCATCACGATTGCCAGCCCGGCGTTGGCCGCCATGTGCCACCCCATCAATGGCACTCGGGTGGTGAGGAGGCGTCCGCCGGGTCCGGTGAGAGAGAACTCGGTCCATTCGGCCTGCTCTTCGAGAATCGTGACAACCCAGTCGGCGTCTATCCCCGGCGTCGTCGAGATCGTCGTGATCGGGATGCGTGAGGCCTGCACGACGCGCTCACCCCACTCAGAATCGAGCGAGACCACACCCCTCCGGGCGCGATCGGGGTCGAACAACGGGAGCTTGGCCTCGAAGTACTCCTGCATGGTGGCGTAGTCGTCCAGATGGTCGTGGCTGAGGTTGAGGAAGCCCACGACGTCAAAGACCACCCCGTCCACGCGATTGCGGCTGAGTGCCTGCGCGCTCACCTCGATGGCGACGGCGCGCACCTCGCTCTCACGCATCCGCGCAAGCAGTCCGTGCACCTCGGTGGCCTCGGGGGTGGTCAGCGTGCTCGGAATGGTGAGGTCACCGATCTTGCGCTCCGCGGTTGTGCTGAGCCCGGTGATGAGGCCGAGCTGGGTCAGGATGCCATTCAGTAGGTAGCTCGCGCTGGTCTTGCCGTTCGTACCCGTGATCCCGAACAGCAGCGGAGGGTTCTCGGCCGTGCGGTAGATCCACGCCGAGATGGCGCCGAGGGCTTCGCGGGGCGCATCGACGAGCACGACCGGGAGCCCGCTGTCGGCAGCGATCGCCGCGCCCGCGGCATCGGTCAGGATGGCGACCGCGCCGCCCTGCTTGGCCTTGGCCGCGAAGTCAGCACCATGGCTGTTCGCGCCCTGGATGCCCACATAGAGGTCCCCGGGCTCGAGGTTCTTTGTGCTGAGCGTGATTCCGGTCAGCTCGACCCCGTCGAGCGAACCGCTGTGCTCAAGTCCGAACTCATCGACCAGGGCAGCGAGCGAACGCGCCGATGGATGCTCCGGCCGAAGTACCGAGGAACTCCGAGCCGTCACGCGATCCTCTATCCATGTTGATCCGGGCAGGTCACCAATTCAGTGGAACGTCCGGAGCTGGTTCCGTCGAAGGCGGCACCCGGTAGGTCGTGAGGGTGTGCGCCATGATGTCCCGGAAAGTTGGCGCCACGGCCGACGAAATATACATGCTACTGGGGATACCTGCGGTCACGACAATCGCGTACTGAGGATTCTCGGCCGGTGCCATGCCTGCGACCGAAATTACCGTCTTGTCACCGTATACACCGTTCTCAGCGACCTGCGCCGTGCCCGTTTTCGCCGCCACCCGGTAGCCGGGAATTGTCAGATCGGTTTGCAGTCCGTCGTTCGTCACCACGTTTTCAAGCATCTGGACGGTCTCGGTCGCCGCCTTCGCCGAGACCACACGTGTGCCCTGATCAGACGGCAGATCCGTCACAGTGCCGTCGGCGTGCTGGCAGCCCTCGACAAGGGTCACTGGCATCCGCACGCCCCCGTTTGCCAAGGTCTGATAGATGCTCGCCATCTGCACTGACGTCGCCGTCATGCCCTGCCCGAACTGCACCGCGTAGTTGGTGATCTGGTCCCAATCGCTGGCTGGATGCACGTCTCCGCTCGACTCTCCGTTGAAATCGACCTCGGTCTTCGAATTCAAGCCGAACTTGATCATGTAGTCGTGACGGTTCTGTGCGCCGAGAAGGTCAGTGAGCTTGGAGATACCGACGTTGGACGAGTTCACCAGCGCACCCGCCATGGTGTAGCGAACGTCATCATGCGCCCACGCATCTTTGATGTAGTCCCCGTTGGGGAAATAGATTCTGCCGGGCGCAATGATCTGAGTAGCAGGAGTGGCCACGCCCGCATCGATCAAGGATGCCGCCGTGAGCGACTTCATCGTCGAACCCGGCTCGTACGGGGTGCTGAATGCCAGCGAGCCGAGCGAGCCGACTCCAACACCGCTCACGTTGTTGGGATCCACCGAGGGGTAGTCCGCCACGGCCATTAGGTGGCCGTCCTTGACGCGAATGACGACCGCTGTCATCCAGGTCGCGCCGAGCTCGTTGAAGGTCTGCGCGATCCGTTGCTGCACGAACCACTGCAGGTCACGGTCGATCGTGAGCTTGAGAGTGCCACCGTTCTTGGCCTGGGTCTCGGTGACGAGACTGCCGGGGATGCGTACCCCATCCTCACCCTTCTCGTAGGTGGCCGTGCCGTTGTTGCTCGCGAGACACGAATCCCCGGAGAGTTCCTCGCCCGCCTGCGGCCCATCTGTGCCTACGAAACCCACGAGGTTTCCGGCCACTGCGCCGTTGGGGTAGGTGCGACTCGGCCTGAGGTCGTAGTACGCCCAGGGGATGTCGAGCGCCCGCACAGCTCGGTAGACCTCGAGGGTGACGCCCTTGGCGAGAATGAGGAAGTCCGACTCCGGATCCTTCGTGAGCAACGCCATGAGGGCCGTCGGGTCCTGTCCGGTCGCCGCAGCGATATCGGCGATGTGCTTCTGGGTCGAGGGCAGGTTCAGGGCGGAGAGGGCAATCCGTGGACTCGCCTCGATGTCGTACCGATCGACGCTGTCGGCGAGCACGACTCCGTTCGTATCCACGATGTCGCCGCGCACACCGTACGTGATGAGTTCCTGGGCACGCTTGTCGTAGGACTGCGCGTTCAATTCATCGGCCTGCACGAGCTGGATATCAACCAGGCGAACGACGAACACCACAACGATCGTGAACACCATGAGTACCGATATCGCGAGGCGCCTGCCGTGGCTGCGTCGTGTTTTCACCGCGGACCCCCTGCTAGTGCGTCACGGGCGACGGTAGCTCGCCGGGCGCCGTTGGTTGGGCATTTGCCGGGGGTGTCGTCGTGGCGGGAGGTTTCGTCGTGGTTCCGGATGCCGGCGCTGGCGCCGCCGGAGACACCAGCGGAACTCCGACCAGCAACGCGTTGGCCACGAGGTCGCACGTCGCGCCGCACGCTGCCGTGGCGCTCGCGTCTGGCGCGGCCGAGACGGAACCATCGGACAGCCGCAGGAACGCAGGATTGGAACTCGGGATCATGCCGAACGAGAGCGCATTGTTCGCCAGGTTCTGCGGGCTCTCGAACTTGTCGAGATTCTCGCGCAGGGCCTCCTGAGTGCGCAGCAGTTCCGTCTGCTGTTCCTGCAGGCTCGAGATCTGGTAGGCGCCCTGCGACAGCGCGATGCTCAGAAGCAACTGCGCCATGTAGATCGCGAACAGCGAGCCCACAATGACAAGTACATAGGTGACGCGCGGCTTCGCCCTTCGCACCGGTCGGGCAACGGGCGCGATGTGCGGTTGCGGCGCATCGGTGCGGATCGGGCGCGCGGGCGCGTAGGCAAGGTTCGTACTCACGCCACGGCCCTCAATCGCTCTGCCGCCCGCAACCGCACGGGTGTGGCTCGCGGGTTCTCCGCCTTCTCGCCCTCTGAGGCCAGCTCGGCGCCGCGCACCAGCAGCCGCAGCTCCGGGCGGTGCTCCGGCAATTCGACCGGGAGGCCGCGTGGCGCGGTTGAACTCGACCGGGTCGCCAGCACACGCTTCACGATCCGGTCTTCGAGTGACTGGTAGGCAAGCACGACGATGCGGCCGCCGACTTCGAGTGAGTCGATGGCTTCCGGAATCGCACGCTCAAGCACCGCGAGCTCCTGGTTGACCTCGATGCGCAGTGCCTGGAACACGCGCTTGGCTGGGTGGCCGGCGCGCTGCACCGCCGCTGGCGTGGCTGCGATGATCAACTCGACAAGCTGCCCCGAGCGCACGAACGGCTCGACGGCGCGGCGCTCAACGATCTTGCGGGCGTACCGCGGCGCGAGCTTCTCCTCGCCGAATTCGTAGAAGATGCGGCGCAGCTCAGCCTCGCTGTAACTGGCGAGGATCGTCTCGGCGGTGAACTCTGCTGTCGCGTCCATGCGCATGTCGAGCGGCGCATCCTTGGAGTACGAGAATCCGCGATCGACCTCGTCGAGCTGCAGGGACGAGACACCCAGGTCGAACAGGATGCCGGAGACCTCAGCAATGCCCAGCGACGCGAGCGCCTCGGCGAAGCGGTCGTAGACCGTGTGGACGAGGTGCACCCGGTCGCCGAACGGCGCCAGGCGCTCGCGCGCGATGGCGAGTGCCTGGGTGTCACGGTCGAGCCCGACGAGCACGAGCTCGGGGAAACGCTGCAGGAAGGCTTCGGCGTGGCCGGCCATGCCAAGGGTGGCGTCCACCAGCACTGCGCCCGGGCGCTCGAGCGCGGGGGCGAGCAGCTCGACCGAGCGAGCCAGCATCACCGGAGTGTGGATGTCGTTGTCTGTCATGAGGTGACGGGCGTCCGCTGGCGCTGATCCCCATCCGCTCCGACCTGGCATCGGGGAAGAAAGCCAGGGAGGACGGCTGGGGGTCAGCGTCGACGGGCTAGAACAGCCCGGGGATCACCTCCTCGGTGGTGTTCGCGAAATCGCTCTCGGTGTTGGCGTAGTAGGTGTTCCAGGCTTCGGTGTCCCAGATCTCGGCGCGGTTGCCCGCCCCGATCACGGTCAGGTCGCGGTCGAGTGCTGCGTAGTCGCGCAAGTTCGCCGGGATGGTCACCCGGTTCTGCTTGTCGGGCGTCTCCTGGTTCGCGCCGGAGAGGAACAGGCGCATGAAGTCGCGCGTCTGCTTGCTCGTCACGGGCGCCTGGCGCATCTTCTCGTGGATCGACTCGAACTCGCGCTGGCTGAACACGTAGAGGCAGCGCTCCTGGCCGCGAGTCACCACCATGCCGGCGGCGAGTTCCTCACGGAACTTTGCCGGGAGGATAACGCGCCCCTTCTCGTCGAGCTTGGGGGCATAGGTGCCAAGAAACACGGTGCACTCCCCCTTCACTCCGGCCCGGGACTGGGATTGCTCCACTTTACTCCACTTTGCACCACAAACAAGCACATTCTGGGTAAAACTCTCGCAGTTTGCGTCGTTTCACCAGTAAATGGTTGGCAGTTGCAGGTGGAGGGATGTGGAGGGACTGCGTCCAATGGGGAGCAAAATCCGGCTAAAAAGGGAGGCGAATCACGCGAGCCAGACGAAAACGGCCCTCCGGACCCGTTTTCGGGCACAAAAAAAGGGCTGGCCATGTGGCCAGCCCGATCTCGTGGGCGCTACTGCTCGCGACCGTCCTGGCGCTTGTCCCAACGGTCGTTGAGATTGTCCATGAAGCGGGCGGAGTTGGCGCGCCCCTTTGTGGTCGGAGCCTTCTCGGCATCCGCTGCGGTGATTCGACGCGGCGGCGCAACCGACAACAGCACGCCCGCGAACATGACTGCGAAACCGAGGATGCCGACCAGCGGCTGGCGAACGATGACGCCAGTGACGAGGATGCCCACGCCCAGCACAGCAACGAGGATGCCGACGGCAAGGACCGTGTAATTCATCTTGCCGCGGCGGGGGCTGACGGTCGCCACGAAGTCCGCGTCGTTCTGATAGAGACTGCGCTCCATCTCTTCCAGGAGCCGCTGCTCATGCTCGGAAAGTGGCATCCTGTTCCCTTCAGACTCGGGACTGTTCCTCGTAGAGGTCAATAGTACGCCCCGGCCGGGTGGCTAGGGTAGAAGTGTGGCTGAGAGTACCCGGTTAGTTGACCTCGTTCAACTGAGAATCGACGAATTCCTGACCGACCGAGCCACCCATCTCACAGCAATCGCGCCAGAGTTGGACGAGTTCATCACGTTCTCGCGGGATTTCCTCGGCCGGGGTAAACGCTTCAGGGCGCTGTTCTGCTACTGGGGCTGGCAGTCGGTGAGCGGCCAGGGCACCGAGTTCGACCCGCTGCCCAACGAGGAACCGCGGGGACTGCCCGGGATCGTCTCCGCCGCTGCTGCGCTCGAAGTGTTCCACGCCGCGGCACTCGTGCACGACGACATCATGGACAACTCGGACACCCGCAGGGGTGCGCCCTCCGCGCACAAGCGCTTCGAGCGCATGCACCGCGAGGGCGGGTGGACGGGCAGTCCGCTCGGGTTCGGGCAATCCGCAGCCCTGCTCCTCGGCGACCTGCTGCTGGGGTGGAGCGACGAGCTCTTCGACGCAGGAACGGCTGAGCTTGCCGACCGGGAAGCCGCGGCATCCGCTCGCGCCGAGTTCACGACGATGCGCACAGAGGTCACCGTTGGGCAGTACCTGGATGTGCTCGAGGAGAAGTCCTGGGCGCAGCACCCAGAGGCCGAGTTGCTGAACCGGGCGCACCGTGTGATCGTCTACAAGTCAGCCAAATACAGCGTGGAGGCACCCCTCGCGATCGGTGCGGCGCTCGGCGGCGCAAGCCTCGCCCAGCTCGCTGCGCTGCGGGCCTTCGGTCTGCCACTCGGTATCGCGTTCCAACTGCGGGATGACCTGTTAGGCGTCTTCGGCGATCCGTCAGTGACCGGTAAGCCCGCCGGCGACGACCTCCGTGAGGGCAAGCGAACGGTGCTTGTCGCTCTCGCCCGCACCAAACTGCCGACCAACGCCGGTCGCCTGCTCGACGAGCTACTCGGCGACCCTGACCTCGACGACCAGCAGGTCGGGATGCTGCAGACCGCGATCAGGGACAGTGGCGCGGTCGAACACGTGGAGCGCATCATCGCCCACAACGTCGGCCTGGCGAAGTCCGCGATCGCAGATGCCCCGGTGGCGGCGTCGGCACGCGACGAACTGCTCGGGCTCGCCGACACGGTGACGAAGCGAACGGCCTGAGCGGGCGCCGAAGCGGCTCAGAAGCCGAGCGCCTGCGCGACCCTGCGCACCTCAGCTTTGCGACCCTGGCGGAGCGCGTCAACGGGGCTCACGCCGAGACTGTCATCGGTGGACAACAGCCAGTGCATGGCCTCCTCGTCGGTGAACCCGCTGTCGCCGAGCACCACGAGGGTGCCGCGAAGCTCGCTCATCGGCTCGCCGTCAACGATGAAGGTCTCTGGCACCTTCCAGACCCCGTCGACCCGGCTCGCCAGTAACGCACGATCCTCGATGAGGCGTCGCACCTGGCTGACCTTCAGACCGAGCAACTCGGTGAGGTCGGGGATGGTCAGCCAACGGATCTCGGGTGTTTCAGTCACACGACAAGACTGCCATGTGGTGCCGGCCAATCAGTGCATTGGTGTTTGTTTCCGTTGTGTTAACGCAAACCACACCAGCCACGTTGATTGACACTAGAACGATTCTGTGTCACGTTTGATCCACCGGCCATCGGAATCGATGGTCCGTACCCTCTCGGGCCGGGATAAGACGGGGAATCTCATGACCGACATTGCAGACCAGGACACCCAGGGTTCGGGGGAATCCGTGTTCTCAGGGCTCGTGCCCAGCCGCTGCGCGCAGACCGAATTGGAGCGCTCACGCCACGCCGCGCTGCGCGAGCGCAGCCGCCTGGCCAAGAGCTTGCACGCCACAGTGCCGATCGTGCTGGTCGGCACCATGGCGATGGCGATGGGGCTCACCGGACCGGTTGACGCCGCCAACGCCCGAAAGCCCCTCAAGCCGCGCGATGCGACGAGTGACCTCGGCAAGAGCATCCGGGACGCGATGGCGGCAGCGAGTGCGGCTGCTGCACCGGCGTCCCCGAACGAAGCGGATGTCACCACGGCCGATGCGCCGGGCAGCTACCTGGTCGAGGCCGGAGATACCGTGAGCGGCATCGCTGGCAGGTTCGGACTGTCGACGGCATCTGTTCTCGCACTCAACGGACTGGGATGGTCGTCCATGATCTTCCCCGGCCAGACCCTGACGCTCACCACCGGCCCTGTCGCACTCACTCCCGTGGCACCGCCGACTCCGACCGGATCGCAGCGCTACACGATCGTTGCCGGTGACACGATCAGCGGGATCGCGGCTCGCTTCGGGCTCGCCACGGAGACCGTGCTCAGCGCGAACGGTCTCGGCTGGTCCAGCATCATCTACCCCGGTCAGACGCTCGCGATTCCCGGAGTCACCGACGCTACCGGCATTGTCGAGGATGCCGCGCCCGTCGCCGACGTGACGCCGATTGCCGCTGCCACCACGTACACGATCGCGGCCGGAGACACGATCTCATCGATCGCCCAGACCTTCGGCGTCTCGACGCAGGCGCTCCTGGACGCCAACGGCCTCGCCGCCTCGAGCATCATCTACGAGGGCCACGCGCTGGCAATTCCGGGCATTGCCGCGACCGCGTCGACCGGGAGTTCGACCGCGATCCTCACGGACGCGATGTACCCATACGCCCAGACGATCATCGACGTCGGGCGCACGCTCGGCGTGCCCGACCAGGGCATCGTGATCGCGCTGGCCACCGCCCTGCAGGAATCGACCATGCGCAACCTGCCGTACGGCGACCGCGATTCTGTTGGACTGTTCCAGCAACGGCCAAGTGCGGGCTGGGGCTCTGTGGAACAGCTGCTCGATCCCCAGTACGCAGCCTCCCTCTTCTACGGCGGCCCGAGCAACCCGAACGCCGGCATCACCCGCGGTCTCCTCGACATTCAGGATTGGCAATCATTGACGGTGACGCAGGCGGCGCAGGCTGTGCAGATCTCCGCATACCCGGATGCATACGCCAAGTGGGAAGCCACCGCGCGCGCCTGGCTCGCCCAGCTCGGCTGATCACTGAAGGTCGCTCGCCAATACCGGCATTTCCCGTGTTCCAGCGGGCTCTCCCAGCAAGCGAACTTTAGACTCTGAGCGTGAGTGTCAATACGACCGACCCGATGATCGGCCGTCTTATCGACGGTCGGTACCAGGTGCGCTCACGCATCGCCCGTGGCGGCATGGCCACGGTGTACCTCGCAACCGACCTGCGGCTCGAGCGCCGGGTGGCGATCAAGGTCATGCACGGGCATCTGGCCGACGACAGCCAGTTCAAGGAACGCTTCATCCAGGAGGCGCGCTCCGCTGCACGGCTCGCGCATCCGAACGTCGTGAATGTCTTCGATCAGGGCCAGGACAGCGACATGGCCTACCTGGTGATGGAATACCTGCCAGGCATCACGCTGCGCGACCTGCTCCAGGAGCACCACATCCTCACCACCGAGCAGACGCTCGACATCATGGAGGCGGTGCTGGGCGGGCTGGCGGCCGCGCACAAGGCGGGCATCGTCCACCGCGACCTCAAGCCCGAGAATGTGCTGCTGGCCGACGATGGCCGCATCAAGATCGGCGACTTCGGACTCGCGCGCGCGGCATCCGCGAACACCGCCACCGGCGCCGCCCTGCTCGGCACGATCGCGTACCTCTCCCCCGAACTCGTTACCCGCGGCGTAGCGGATGCCCGTAGCGACATCTACGCAGTCGGCATCATGATGTACGAGATGCTGGCCGGCGAGCAGCCCTTCAAGGGCGAGCAGCCGATGCAGATCGCCTACCAGCACGC
>JBDUEC010000075.1:0-10136 GCA_040002655.1 Rhodoglobus sp.
GGATCATGGAGCACATCGAGGAGGCCGGCATCCACTCCGGCGACTCGGCCTGCACCCTCCCACCGGTGACCCTGGGCCGGGACGTGATCGACCGCGTGCGCGAAGCGACCCTCGCCATCGCACGGGGGATCGGCGTGCAGGGGCTCCTCAATGTGCAGTTCGCGATCGGCCAGGGCATCCTCTACGTGCTTGAGGCCAATCCACGCGCGTCACGCACGGTGCCGTTTGTCTCGAAAGCACTGGGTATCCCGCTCGCCAAGGCGGCGTCGCTCATCATGGTCGGTCGAACCATCGCCGAACTGAAGGCCAACGGACTGCTGCCGAAGCAGGACGGCTCCGTCGTGCCGCTCGACTCACCGATCTCGGTGAAGGAGGCCGTGCTGCCGTTCAAGCGGTTCCGCACCGTCGAGGGCAACGTGGTCGACTCCGTACTCGGCCCGGAGATGCGCTCCACGGGCGAAGTCATGGGCATCGACTCCAACTTTCCGAAGGCGTTTGCCAAGAGCCAGGAGGCCGCATACGGCGGGTTGCCCCGCTCCGGCGCGGTGTTCGTGTCGGTGGCGGACCGCGACAAGCGCGCGATCGTGCTGCCGGTTCTTCGTCTGCACCAGCTCGGCTTCACGATCCTCGCTACCGAGGGAACGGCCGAGGTGCTCAACCGCAACGGGATC
Source organism: Rhodoglobus sp. (assembly GCA_040002655.1). Taxonomy (GTDB): domain Bacteria; phylum Actinomycetota; class Actinomycetes; order Actinomycetales; family Microbacteriaceae; genus Rhodoglobus. The sequence continues at coordinate 672 of JBDUEC010000075.1, forward strand.
GCCGCGACGATCGTGCGCAAGTACGGTCTGGGCCAGGCGTCGAGCGAATCCGAGCCGTCGATCGTCGACCTGATCAACGACGGACTCGTGGATGTCGTCATCAACACCCCGAGCGGCCGCAGCGCCCGCGCGGATGGCTACGAGATCCGCACGGCAACAGTCGCCGCCGACAAGCCGCTGTTCACCACCATCGCCCAGCTCGGCGCCGCCGTCGCGTCCTTCGAGGCGATCAAGGACGGCTTCGACGTCAAGTCACTGCAGGAGTACGCGATCGACCGGGCGATGCGCCTGGCGAAGAAGTCGGAGGCGCGGGTTGGATAGTTTCGGCACTCGGCTCGATCGCGTCTTCGAGGCGCGCGGGCAACTCTGCCTTGGCATTGATCCGCACCCGTTCCTGCTGGCCGACTGGGGGCTCGAGGATTCGGCGACCGGAGTGCGCGAGTTCGGACTGCGCGCGGTCGGCGCGGCCGCGGGCATCGTGGGGATCATCAAGCCGCAGGTCGCGTTCTTCGAGCGTCACGGATCGGCCGGGTACGCAGCCCTCGAGGCAGTGCTAACTGCGGCGCGCACCGCAGGGCTCCTCGTGATCGCCGATGTGAAGCGTGGCGATCTCGGTACTTCCGTTGCCGCATACGCCCGGGCCTGGCTGACCCCAGGCTCGACCCTGGAAGTGGACGCGATGACGATGGTCGCCTACCAGGGCGTCGGGTCACTCGCCGAGCCGATCGCTCTCGCCACGGAGACGGGCAAGGGCGTGTTCCTGCTCGCGGCAACCTCTAACCCCGAGGCGGTGGAGACCCAGACTGCGCTTCGCCAGGAGGGTCGTTTCGCGGGCTCGACAGTCGCTGCCGGTATCGTCGGCGAGGTGGACGAACTCAATCCATCCGGGGCACTCGGGTCAGTCGGTGTGGTTATTGGCGCCACTGTGAAGCTCGACGATTACGGGATCGGCGTTGGCCGGCTGGCTTTCACGCCGATCCTCGCGCCCGGCTTCGGCGAGCAGGGCGCCCAGTTGGCCAACGTGAGCGGGATCTACGGCGACGCGAGCCGCAACGCGATCGTGAGTGTGAGCCGCAGTGCACTCAGGGCCGGCCCGCGCGGCCTCGCGGCGGAGCTCACGACCTTCGCACGCACCCTCGGGGAGACCCTCACCCGATGACCCCACGCCCCGCTCCGCCCGAGGTAGACCGGGTCGCTGCCGCGAAGGCGGCGGTGGCCGCTCGCCGCGCGCGCGCGGCCGTCAAGCACGACATCGCGACACAGAAGCGCACCGCCCTGGATGTCGCGGAGACCGCGTGGACGGCCCCGGAGAGCGCCGAGGCCGGATTGCGCGTGACCGAGTTGCTCGGCAGCATCCGCTCGCTCGGTCCGACCAGGGTCGAGAAGGTCATGACGGAGCTGGGCATCTCGGATAAGAAGCGAACGGGCGGCCTTGGCACGCGCCAGCGCGACAAGCTGCGCGATTACCTTCAGGGCCGGATGGGCGCGTTGCCGCACCGGCTGCTCGTGCTTGCCGGCCCCACCGCCGTCGGCAAGGGCACGGTGTCGACCTACATCCGCGAGAATTACCCGGATGTGCTGGTGAGCGTCTCCGCGACGACCCGCAAGCCGCGCCCGGGCGAGATCGACGGGGTGCACTACTACTTCGTGAGCGATGCGGAGTTCGACCGCAAGATCGCCGCGGGGGAGTTGCTGGAGTGGGCCGTCGTGCACAACTCGTTCCGCTATGGCACGCCGCGACCCCCGATCGACGTCGCACTGGCTGCGGGGCATCGCGTGATGCTCGAAATCGATCTACAGGGAGCGCGCCAGGTGCGCGAGGCGATGCCGGAGGCCATTCTGGTGTTCCTTCTCCCGCCCACCTGGGAGGAATTGGTGCGCCGGCTCATCGGCCGCGGCACCGAGGACGCGGCCGAACAGGCCCGGCGCCTGGAGACGGCGAAGATCGAATTGGCCGCCCAGGATGAGTTCGATTTTCGTGTCGTGAACAGCGAAGTCAGCCAAGCGGCGCGCGAGGTCGTAGAATTGATGGCAGTGTCCGGGGCCGAAACCGGCCAGACACGCTGACTTCCCAACACAAAGGAGCCCTCCCATGGCCGATCGCCACGCCGGAATCATTGACCCGCCCATCGACGAACTGCTCTCGAAGGTCGACTCCAAGTACCAGCTCGTCATCTTCGCGTCCAAGCGCGCGCGCCAGATCAACGACTACTACGCCGACCTGCACGAGGGCAGCCTGTTCGACAACGTCGGCCCGCTCGTCGACTCGACGATCGACGACAAGCCGCTGTCGGTTGCTCTCAAGGAGATCAACGACGACAAGCTCGAACTCAAGCACCTCGGCTCCGAATAGCCCAGTTCGATTAGCGCCGCGCCGCCCGTGACCGCCCTCAACGTCGTCGTCGGCGTCACCGGCGGCATTGCGGCGTACAAGGCCGTCGGCGTCGTGCGCGAGCTCGTGCTCGCCGGTCACCACGTGCAGGTTGTCGCGACGGATGCGGCGCTCCGCTTCGTCGGCAAGACAACCCTCGAGGCCATCAGCCGCAATCCCGTCTACACGGACCTCTACGAGGGCGTCGCCGAGGTGCGTCACGTCGCGCTCGGCCAGGCGGCCGACCTCATCGTCGTCGCTCCGGCCACCGCCAACTCGATCGCGAAGCTCGCGGCGGGCATGGCAGACGACCTGCTCGGCAACACGATCCTGGCCTCGAAGGCCCCGATCGTGATCGCGCCGGCCATGCACACCGAGATGTGGCAGAACCCGGCGACCGTTGCCAACATCGCCCTTCTGCGTGAACGCGGCGTGACTATCGTCGGGCCGGCCGTAGGCCAGCTCACCGGCAAGGACTCCGGGCCGGGGCGCATGTCTGAGCCCGTCGACATCGTGGCCGCAGCCCTCGCGCAGCTCGCGCACGGCCAGGACCTGGCCGGCAAGCGCATCCTCGTGACAGCAGGAGGCACCCGCGAACCGCTCGATCCGGTGCGTTTCATCGGCAATCGCTCGAGCGGCAAGCAGGGGCTCGCGATCGCCACCGCCGCCTCGCTCCGCGGCGCGATCGTCACGCTGATCGGCGCCAACCTGGAAGTTCAGGCTCCGGGATCGATGGATGTGCGGCACGTCAGCACGACGCTCGAGCTCGCGGAGGCGACATCCGCTGCAGCCGCAGAAGCCGACATCGTGATCATGGCCGCTGCGGTGGCGGACTACCGCCCGCAGAGCGTCGCTGATACCAAGATCAAGAAGGAGACGCAGGGCGATTCCTTGCAGCTCACGCTGGTGAAGAACCCGGATATTCTCGCGTCGATCTCCGCTGCACGGCGCCCGGGACAGGTGATCGTGGGCTTCGCCGCCGAGACCGAACCGGACAGCGCGAAACTCATCGAGATCGGCACCGCGAAGATCGCGCGCAAGGGCAGCGACTATCTCGTCCTCAACACAGTTGGCTGGACCGAGGGCTTTGCAACCGACGGCAACACTGTCGTCGTGATCGACAAAGCCGGGGATATAGTGGCAGAGGCCAGCGGCTCCAAGGCTGCCGTGGCCGATCGAATCCTCGATCTGTTCTCTTCGAACCACGCCTGAACCGCTGCGCAACCGATCGGGTTTTCATGACTACCGCCTTGCGACTCTTCACGAGCGAATCCGTGACAGAGGGGCACCCAGACAAGATCTGTGACCAGATCTCGGACAGCATCCTAGATGCCCTGCTCGAGGTCGACAAGAACAGTCGCGTCGCTGTCGAGACTCTCGTCACCACCGGACTCGTCCACGTCGCGGGGGAGGTCACCACCTCCGGCTACGTCGACATCCCGACGATTGTGCGCGACCGCATCACCTCGATCGGCTACAACTCGTCCCTCGTGGGCTTCGATGGCGCGTCGTGTGGCGTCGAAGTCTCGATCGGTGCGCAATCGCCCGACATCGCCCAGGGCGTAGACACCGCGCTCGAGGCCCGTGACGGCACCGATACCGATCCGCTCGACCACCAGGGCGCGGGCGACCAGGGCATCATGTTCGGCTTCGCAACGACCGAGACGCCGCAGCTCATGCCCCTGCCGATCTGGCTCGCGCATCGCCTCGCGGAGCGGCTCGCTGAGGTGCGCAAGAGCGGGCAACTCGAGTACCTTCGCCCAGACGGCAAGACCCAGGTCACCATCGGCTATGAGGGCTACGTGCCGCGCACCGTCAACACGGTGGTGCTCTCCACCCAGCACTCGCCCGCGGTGAACAACACCCAACTGTTCGCAGAGGTCGAAGAGGTCGTCATCAAACCGGTGCTGGCGACCGCCGGTCTCGACACGTCCAACGTGAACGTGCTGATCAATCCGACCGGTCGTTTCGAGATCGGTGGCCCGCAGGGCGACGCCGGGCTCACCGGTCGCAAGATCATCGTCGACACGTACGGCGGGGCGAGCAGGCACGGCGGTGGCGCATTCAGCGGCAAGGATCCGTCGAAGGTGGACCGCTCGGCTGCCTACGCTCTGCGCTGGGTGGCCAAGAACGCCGTCGCCGCCGGGTTCGCCGACCGGCTCGAGGTGCAGGTCGCCTACGCGATCGGCAAGGCGGCGCCCGTGGGGCTCTACGTGGAGACCTTCGGTACGTCCCAGGTGGATGACGCGACCATCATCGCGGCCATCAACGAGGTGTTCGACCTGCGACCAGCCGCCATCATCCGGGACCTGGACCTGCTGCGGCCGATCTACGCCGCCACGTCGACCTACGGACACTTCGGCCGGGAACTGCCCGACTTCACGTGGGAGAAGCTCGACCGCGTCGATGCGCTGCGGTCTGCGGCCGGCCTCTGACGATGCCAGTGAAGCCCGGCGCACTCGTCGCCCGGGTGCTCATTGACTCGCCGCTGCCGCAACTCGATCGGTTGTTCGACTACGGCGTTCCCGCCGAACTGGCGCAGACCGCTGTCGCAGGAGTTCGCGTACGGGTGCCGTTGCGCTCGGCGGGCCGGGTGGCCGACGGCTTCATCGTGGAGGTCACGGGTGCGGGCGACTACACCGGGGCTCTGAGCGACCTCGAATCCGTCGTCTCACCCATTCCCGTGCTCACCCCCGAGGTCTGGGCGCTCGCACGGCGTGCGGCCGACCGGGCGGCGGGCAACGCGAGTGACATCGTGCGGCTGGCGGTCCCGACGCGGCAGGTGCGGGTCGAGAAAGCGCACCTGCCTGCAGCGGATGCCAGCGCGGTCGAGCCCCACCCCATCGACTTCTACGCGCCAGGCGTGGTCGAGGCAGCCCTCGCCAGCGGCGCCCGCCTCGCCGTCGACGCGGTGCCGTACCTCTCCCAACTGGCAGACGGAACCTGGGTCGGCACCTGGGCTGTGACCCTGGCGGCGGCGGCGGCACACACTCTGGCCGCGGGCAAGACCGCGATTCTCGCGGTGCCCGACTACCGCGACCAGGAGCAGCTCGCCGCCGCCCTCGCAGCAGTGTTGCCTGCCGACCGCGTCGCCAGACTGGATGCCCGCCAGTCCAACCCGGACCGCTATCGTGCCTTCCTCCGCACTCTCGGCGACGTGCCGCTCGCGATCCTGGGAAACCGTTCGGTCGTCTACGCGCCCGCCGCACAGCTCGGCCTCATCGCCGTGTTCGACGACGGCGATCCGCTGCACAGCGAGCCACTGAGTCCCTATGTGCACACGAGGGACGCGGCACTCATCCGCCAGGAGCTGCAGGGCGGGGCGCTGCTGTTCGTGGGGCACTCGCGGTCGACCGACGTTGAGCGGCTCGTGGAGGTCGGGTACCTGGCATCCGTCTCCCCGACGCCGCTCGTGTTGCCCAAAGTGATCCCGACAGCGCAGCAGGCCGTTAACGACCGGCAGGCGGCCCAGGCTCGCATCCCCTCGACGGCGTGGCGCGAGGCTAAGGCCGCACTCGCTCACGGGCCCGTGTTGGTGCAGGTGGCTCGCCCAGGCTACGCGCCGCGTCTCGCCTGCGTCGACTGCGGGCAGACCGCGCGTTGCCTGCGCTGTGAGGGTCCGCTCGCGCAGAAGTCCGCCCGCTCTGTTCCGGCCTGCCAGTGGTGTGGCGCGCTGGCCGTCGGCTGGAAGTGCTCGAACTGCGAGGGTGAGCGCATGCGCCAGGTCGGCGTGGGCACCGTGCGTACGGCCGAGGAACTCGGGCGCGCGTTCCCCGGGGTGCGGGTGATCGTCGCGGACGGCGACCACCCCATCCTCACGGTTGGCAGCGAGCCCGCCCTGGTGATTGCGACCCGGGGTGCAGAGCCGATCGCTGCGGGCGGGTACCGTGCGGTGCTGCTGCTGGACGGAGAGCGGATGCTGGCACGCGAGTCCCTGCGCGTGGCCGAGGACTGCCTGCGGTGGTGGTCCAACGCCACGGCCCTGGCAGCCCGCGGGGCCCCCACTGTTCTCGTCGGAGTCGGGGGACAACTGGCGTCCACCATGGCCACGTGGCGCCAGGCGGATTTCGCCCGGTCCGAACTCGCCGACCGTCGACGATTGCGCTTCCCGCCCGCCGTGAGAGTGGCGACCCTCACGGGCGCCCTCGAGGCGGTGGCTCACGCCGTGAAGGAGACGCACGAGGATCCGGTCGACGTGCTCGGACCGGTCGACCTTGACGGTGGCACAGTTCGCACGATCGTGCGGTTCGACTACGCACGCGGCACGGACGTCGCCGCGACCCTGCGCGCGGAGGTCATCCAGGCGGCAACCAATCGCCGCAAGTCGATCGCGATCGCGGGCAAGCGCGGCGCGACGGCTCCCACCCTCAAAGTTCGCTTCGACGATGTCGAGCCGTTCCTCGAGGCGTGAGGTTCGGTGAAGCCCGCCGGGCACGAGAGAATTGAACAATGAGACTCGTTTTTGCCGGTTCGCCCGCGGCCGCCGTTCCGAGCCTCCGTGCCGTTGCGGCTGCGGGCCACGAGTTGCTGGCGGTTGTCACCCGCGCAGATTCGCCGCAGGGGCGCCGTGGAGTCGTCACGCCGACTCCGGTGGCCTCCGTTGCTAACGAGCTCGGCATCCAGACCATCAAGGCAAACCGGTTGGCGGGTGAGGCCACCGAGCAGGTGGTGGCACTCAAGCCCGATCTGGGCGTTATCGTCGCGTACGGCGGTCTCGTGCGCGAGCCCCTGCTAAGTGCGCCGACGCACGGCTGGATCAACCTGCACTTCTCCCTGTTGCCGCGCTGGCGCGGTGCGGCCCCCGTGCAGCGGGCGATCATGGCTGGTGACGAGATCACTGGGGCGAGCGTTTTCCAGCTGGTGCCCGAACTTGACGCTGGCGATGTCTTCGGCCAGCTGACTGAGCCGATCGGGCGATTCCAGACCGCGGGCGGCCTGTTGGAGTCACTCTCCGCGTCTGGTGCCGAGTTGCTCGTGCGCGTGATCGATGCGATCGCCGACGGCACGGCGCGAGCGGAGCCGCAGGCGGGGGACGTGACCCTCGCCCCGAAGCTCGACGTGGCGGACGGCGTTATCGACTGGGCACACCCGGCAGATCGGGTCGCAGACCTGATCCGCGGCGTGACACCCGAGCCCGGGGCGTCGACGACGGTGGACGGCGCTCGCCTCAAAATCCTCTCAGCCGTGATCGCCCGGGAGTCACTCTGGCTCGCGCCGGGGCAGCTTGCCTTCGTTGACCGAACGGTGCTCGTCGGCACGACGACAGACCCGATCGAACTGGTGCAGGTGCAGCCGGCCGGTCGTAACCAGATGGATGCCGGCTCCTGGTGGCGCGGGCGCCCCGCCGATGCCGGAATGGTGGCATCATGAGCGCCCCGCAGCCCGCCCGGCGTATCGCCCTCGAGGTGATCCTGGCCGTGCGCGAATCTGACTCCTACGCCAACCTGCTGCTGCCGGTGAAGATCTCCCGCGCGAAACTCTCCGAAGCGGATGCCGGCCTCGCCACCGAGCTCACTTACGGCACGCTGCGCATGCAGGGCTACTACGACCGGGTGATAGCGATCGCCGCTGGACGTTCCGTCGACCAGATCGACCCACCGATTCTCGATGTGCTGCGTCTCGCGTGCCACCAGCTGCTGTCCATGCGGGTCGCCCAGCACGCCGCGGTCGACGAGTCGGTCAACCTGGCCAAGACGGTCGGCTCCCAGTCTGCCGTCGGTTTCGTGAACGGCGTGCTCCGCACCGTCACCCGCAGCGACGCCGAGACCTGGCGTTCGCGAGTGCTGGCCGAGGCCGGCTCGGGTGAGGAGCGGCTCGCGCTCGAGTACTCGCATCCGCTCTGGGTTGTTCGAGCCTTCCGCCAAGTGCTGGTTGCTGAGGGTCGCGAGGCCGAACTCGAGGCGCTGCTCGCCGCGGATAACGTGGCACCGCGAGTATCGATCACGTCGCTGCCGGGGGAGTCCACGACCGAGGAGTTGGATGCCCACCCCGCCGAGTTCTCGCCGGTCGGCGCGATTCTCGACGGTGGCGATCCACTTCGGCTTCCCGCGGTTCGCGAGGGACGCGCTCGCGTGCAGGACGAGGGTTCGCAGCTCGCGGCACTCGCCCTGAGCCGCGCCCGGCCCATCGTTGCGGGCGAGCGCTGGCTCGACCTCTGCGCCGGACCCGGTGGGAAGGCCGCACTGCTCGCCGCGGAGGCTGCGATCGGCGGCGCGCAACTCGTGGCGAACGAACTCGTTCCCGCGCGTGCGGAGTTGGTGCGCAAAGCGCTGGCCGTGTTCGACCCGCGCCCCGAGGTGTGGGAGCTGGACGGCACCACCATCGGCGAACAGTTTCCGGGGTTCTTCGACCGCATCCTGCTTGACGCCCCGTGTACGGGCCTCGGCGCCCTGCGCCGGCGCCCCGAGGCGCGCTGGCGCAAGCAGCCGAGCGACGTGGCTGGGCTCGGCACGCTGCAAGCGCGGTTGCTGACATCCGCCCTGGCTGCGCTCAAACCCGGGGGAGTGCTGGCCTACGTCACATGTTCGCCGCACGCCGCCGAGACCAAGGCGATCGTGGCATCTGTGCTGCGCAAGGCCACCGACGTCTCGCGCATCGACACCCCTGCCGTGCTGCGGTCGATCGTGAAGGAGCCGCTCGACCTGCCGGAAGGCGAGCATGCCCAGCTCTGGCCGCACCGGCACGGCACTGACGCCATGTTCATCCAGCTGCTCGGTAGGGTGTGACGCATGGTCGTGCGCATCAATCCGAGCATTCTCGCCGCCGATTTCGTCAACGTTGAGCGCGACATCGCCAGCATCTCCACAGCCGACCTCGTGCACGTCGACGTGATGGACAACCACTTCGTGCCGAACCTCACGTTCGGCCCACAGATGGTCGGCCGCATCCAGGACGTCTCGCCGATCCCGCTCGACGTGCACCTGATGATCGATGATCCCGACCGCTGGGCGCCAGCCTATGCCGAACTCGGCGCCTTCTCTGTGACGTTCCATGCCGAGGCGGCAGCGGATGCCGTAGCCCTCGCTCGAAAGCTGCGCAGCATCGGCTCCCGCGCCGGTATCGCGCTCAAGCCCGGCACCCCGGTGGACCCGTAC
>JBDUEC010000076.1:0-10134 GCA_040002655.1 Rhodoglobus sp.
CAGCAGTTGCTCGACGACGCCGAAGCCCGCTCGAAGGCCACGATCGAGGAGGCCGAGAAGCACGCGGCACAGCTCGTGTCCGAAGCCGAGGAGCGCCTCGCCAAGATTAGGATTGAGCGCGAGTCGGTCGCCGGCTACCTCGAGAACCTGCGCGGGGTGCTGCAGCAGGCGGAGAAGGTCGCCAGCGAGATCTAGCCCAACCCAGCCCCCACGTCGGAGGAACAGCCGTGAAGATCCAGAATCCATTCAGACTCGGCTTCTTCGGAGGGCTGGGCGTTCTCGTTGCGGTCGCCCTCGGCGCCACAATCGGCTCGCTCGCCACCATCCTCACCTACGTCGGTGCCGCCCTGTTCCTGGCCCTCGGCCTCGACCCGATGGTGAGCTGGCTCGAGCGCCACAAGCTTCGGCGCTGGATGTCCGTGCTGATCGTGCTCGTCGCCCTCGGGGCTGTGGTCGCGGGCCTGGTCTTCGCGATCATCCCGGTGATCACCGAGCAGGTCAACACGGCGATCAGGACCGTGCCCGGGCTGATCAACGGGTTCGCCGACGGAACCATTCCCGACAACATCCAGAAGGCACTCCCCTGGCTCGGGGTGGATGAGATCGTGAAGGGCGTGCGCGATTGGTTCGGTGCCCTCGACTTCACGAGCGTGGGCGGCGGCGTGCTCACGGTCGCGGGCGGGATCGCCACCGGCCTCACCGGTGCTGTCGTCGTACTGATCCTCACCATCTACTTCGTATTCAGCCTCTCCAGCATCAAGCGCGGCCTGTACCAGCTCGTCCCCGCCTCGAAGCGGGAGCAGTTCATCGGGCTGGCCGAGCAGATCAGTGAGTCGATCGGTCGCTTCGTGATCGGCCAGGGCGCGCTCGCGCTGTGCAACGGCATCCTGTCATTCGTCTACCTGACACTCGTGCTGCCCCTGTTCGGAATCCCGATCAAGTACTCGGCCCTTCTGGCTTTTATCGCGTTCCTCGGATCGCTGATTCCCCTGGTCGGAACCATCTCTGGGTCGGTCATCATCACCCTGTTGGTCCTCGTGTTCAACGGGGCACCTGCGGTGATCTTCGTGGGCATCTACTACCTCGTGTACATGCAGGTGGAGGCGTACTTCCTCAACCCGAAGATCATGAGCCAGGCGGTCAAGGTGCCGGGTGCCATCGTCGTGATCGCCGCCCTCGCCGGCGGAACGCTGCTCGGCATCCTGGGCGCGCTGATCGCGATCCCGGTGGCCGCCGCGCTTCTACTGATCTTCAAGCAGGTCATCGTGCCGAGGCAGAACGAGCTCTAGCGGTCTCGAGACCGTCCCCTACTGAGCCGCATCCACGTTGCTTCGCAACGCGGCTGACTGCTCAGCGGGGGCCCAGCGCTCCGCCTCGACCAGAAGTTAGACCCATTCGGTGGGCAGCGGAAGCGCGGCCGGGTTGAGGCGCTCCACGATCTCGGTGAGCACGCGGTAGGTCTGCGCCTCACCCACCCACAGGTGCTTGCCGCCCTCCACGGCGACGAACTCCGTCTCGGGCACAGCGGCGAAGCGGGCCGCCGCCTCGGCCGGGCGCAGGTAGTCGTCGAGTTCGGGGATGATGGCGACCAGCCGCTTGCCGCTGCCCGCCCACGCGGCGAGCTCTGCATCCGTCGCCCGCTTCAGCGGTGGCGAGAGCAGGATCGCCCCGTCGACCGGATGCCGCAGCCCGTACTTGAGCGCCACCTCCGTGCCGAACGACCATCCCACGATCCAGGGGTGCGGCAGACCACGCTGGAGCACCAGGTCCATGGCGGCGTCGAGGTCATACTGCTCGTCGACGCCGTGGCCGAACTCGCCCTCCGATGTGCCGTGCGGCGAGCGCACCCCACGAAAGTTGAACCGCAGCACCGCCAGGTCGGCGAGCGCGGGCAGACGCGCAGCTGCCTTGCGGATGATGTGCGAATCCATGAAGCCGCCACCGGTCGGAAGCGGGTGCAGCGCCACGATCGTGGCTACCGGCGCGCGGTGCAACGGCACCGACAGTTCGCCCACCAGGTCGAGCCCGTCGCTGGTGTGCAGCTCCACGGCCTCCCGCCGGGCCGGCAGCTCGACTCCTCCGCGGATCTCGATCGTCACGACTTCACCTTCCAGCAGTGCGGGTGCCAGTGGCGGCGGGCCGCCAGGTCATCCGCCTCGCCCATCAGGCCGTCGGCTCGCCAGGTGACCACGTGCGCGATGCCAGGGGCGATGTCGAGCCCGCAGCCGGGGCAGAGGTAGAACTTGGTGGCGGATGCCGCGGCGAGCGGTTGCACGTTCCACAACCCGTCATGCTTGGCCTCGGTGTGCAGCCGGCCGGTGAGCGCACGCGAGAGGTCGAACGCCTCGTCGTCTGCTCCCCCGCCACGCTGGTTTCGCGGGCGATTCGAGCGGGGCATGGATCCAGTTTACGTTCCGCCCGGATTGTCGATCTGCGCGAGCCTGGTCTCCTCCAGGTCGAGCATCGTCTGCGCTCGCGCGAGAATGCGCGACGGGTAGGCTCCCTCGCTGCGCGCCTCAAGCAGGGCCTCGCGCTGCGCAGCCAGCACCTCGCGCCGAAGCGCCCGGTACTGCTTCTGCGGCGAGTGCTCGAGACCGCCGTCCCCGCCGCCGTGGTTCGCGCGCTCCCAGGCCGACTCCGCGCTGAGGAGCGTGTCGTGGCGCACCCGCTCGACGGCATCCTGGTCGATCGCCTGCCCATCCGGTAATTCGAGTTGCGGGTTCTCGAGCACCGCGAGCCCGGCCTCGCCGATCTCGTCGAGCAGCTCGGCCAGCTCGGTGCGGTCGGCGGTGAGGTCGGCGCCAGGGATGCCGGTGGCCCTGATGACCCAGGGAAGGGTGCCGCCCTGCAGCAGCAGGGTCACGATCGCCACCGTGAACGCGATCAGCACGAGCTGCACGCGGAACGGGGTGCCCTCCGGTAGGGACTGTGCCGCTGCCACGGTAACCACCCCACGCATGCCCGACCAGCCCAGAACGATCCCGCCTCGCCAGCCGAGCGACTCGTTCTTGAGGCTGTCGAGGTCGGCCTGCCGACGACTGACGAACTTCTCTGCGTTTGCCTGGCGTTTGACGAGCGCCACTCCCCGGCGCGAGTCGTCGTTGAGGTCGATCGCGTGACGCAGGCGTTCGAGCATGAGGGCGAACCGGCCCTGGCTCACCTCCGCCCGGTCTTTCTGCCTCCGCAGCAGCCAGAGCAGCGGCCAGACGAAGACGAAGCGCAGCACGATCACGGCCAGTGCGAGCAGCAGCCCGATGTAGACGGCCCTGTCGGCGCTCAGGTCGCTTTTCTGCACGTTGGCGACGATCTTGCTGAGCTCGAGCCCCATGATCAGGAACACACCGTTCTCAAGCAGGTACTGCACGGTGCGCCAGTTGAGGCGCTCACTGATGCGCGCCTGCGGGGAGAATTTGCGCACGCCGTTGTGGCCCGAATACAGGCCGGCGACCACCACCGCCAGCACGCCGCTCGCGTGGGCGGCTTCGGCCGGGATGAAGGCGATGAAGGGCACCGCGAACGAGATGGCGGTGTCGAGCACGGGGTCGGAGAGTTTGGAACGCAGGAACACCGTGACGGAACCAACCACGAAACCGATCACGAGAGCGAGTGCAACGGCGTAGGCGAAGTCGCCCACGACGCCCCAGAAGCTCACCGCAGCTGCCGTGGCGGCGAGGGCGGAGCGCAACAGCACGAGGGCAGTGGCATCGTTCACCAGGCCCTCACCCTCGAGGATGCTGACCAGGCGGGGTGGCAGCCCCAGCCGCTTGCCGATGGCGGTCGCGGCCACGGCATCCGTTGGGCTGATAACGGCGCCGATCGCCACGGCCGAGGCGAAGGACAGCCCGGGGAACACGAGCAAGAGCACGGCGGCCGTTCCGAAGGCGGTCGCGACCACCAGCACGACGCTGAGCGCGGAGATGCTCGTGAAGTTGCGACGGAACTCGATCACCGGAACGTTGAGCGCGGCCGAGTAGAGGATCGGGGGCAGGAGGCCGAGCAGGATCCACTCGTGGTTGATCTCGACCGGAGCACCCGGGATGAAGCTGTAGCCCACGCCGATCACGATGAGGATGAGCGGTGCGGCGACGCCGAGCTTGCGGCCGAACAGACCCGCCGCAACGATCGTCGCGATCGCGACAACACCGCAGAGGGCGAATTGCATGAAACCCAGCCTATGGGCGGGTCAGGTCTTCTCGACCGACCGGTGGCCTAGTACCAGCCAGCATCCTCGGAGTGTTGCCAGGCGCCGCATGGGGTGCCGTACCGATCGGCGATGTAGCCGAGGCCCCAGGCGATCTGGGTCGCGGGGTTAGTGGCCCAATCGTCGCCGGCCGAGGCCATCTTGCTGCCGGGGAGCGCCTGCGGGATACCGTATGCGCCGCTCGAGGAGTTCTGCGCGTAGACGTTCCAGTGCGACTCCCGGTCCCAGAGGGCAACGAGGCAGCTGTACTGGTCCTCACCCATCCCCCGAGCCAGGAGCATGTCGTGGGCGATGGCCTGGGCCGTGCCGGGGTCGGGCGTTCCCGCAGCAGGAGCCGAAGCCGCAACCACCACCGGCTTGATCACGGAGGTGGTGAATCCGTCGCGCGTGGCGGTGTTCGTGTACGAACCCGCGACCACGAGGGACTGCAGCACCGGCGGTTCGCCGGGTGTCACCACGGCCGCTGCGGCAGCGACCGGCGGAAACGGCGAGTTCAGGGAGACCAGCACGAAGGCCAGCGTCGTGAACGTAGCGAACAGCGGAAGCGACCAGGCGGACCGCGTGTGGCGTCCAGAAAGGTCCCCGCCCGCGCTTTTCAGCTGCGCACGGAGGATCCCCGTCCTCTTGTACCTGGCCACAGTGAGTCGATTTTAGCCCATCGGGCCGGTAAAACGGCTGGGAACCTCAGCGTACGGCGAGCATGACGTTGGTGACGCTGTCGAGCAGCAGGTCGACCTGCCACTCCGCGTAGCCGCGCTTGGTGCTGCGGAACACGACGGTGCGCACCTCATCCACGCTCATCGGCTTGCCATGCTGGAAGTAGTTCACCAGGCGCTCGGCGAACGCATCGACCTCTTTCGCGTTGTACCCGTGGGTCAGGATGCCGGTGCGGTTGAACTTCTGGCCGTCGGGTCGGTCGAGGCGGTCCAGCACCACCTGGGCGGTCGCACGGGCCCGGCCGTACCAGGCCTGGTCTCCCACCTGGGCGAACGCGCGCTCGCGCTCGCGGGTGGCGAAGGCGTCCTCAAGTCGCTCAAGCGCTGCATCCACGTGCGACGGGGAGTACCCGCCCTTCTGCATCGAGAATGCGGTGCGGCGGATCGACTGGGCGGTCACCGTCGCCACGTCGGGGCGCTGGTTGGAATACGCGGTGCGGGCGTCCTCCAGGAAGTCCTCGACCTCGTCGACGTCATAGCCCTGACGGGAGTTGCGGGTGCGCGGGAAAGTAGAAGCCACGGAGATATTCTGCCTTACGTAAATATGAGGAAGAGCGCATAAGCGACCGCGGCCGACGGAAGCATCGAATCGAGCCGGTCCAGGAAGCCTCCGTGACCCGGCAGCCAGGTGCTGATGTCCTTGATGCCCAGGTCGCGCTTGATGAGTGATTCGGCGAGGTCACCCATGGTGCCCGTGAGCACCATCGCGACGCCCAGGATCACGCCGACCCACCACGGCTGGTGCAACATGAGGATCGCGAGCAGCACACCGGAGGCGATCGCGACGATCACCGAGCCGGCAAACCCCTCCCAGGTCTTCTTCGGGCTGATCACCGGCGCCATTGGGTGCTTGCCGAACAGCAGCCCGGATGCGTATGCACCGGTGTCCACGGCGATCACGACAATCATGAACGCCAGCGTCCACCACTGGCCACCGTCCTGGGCGGTGAGCAGCACCGTGAAACTGGCGAGGAATGTCACGTAACCCTGGATGAGGGCGCCGGCCGCGAGATCCTTCACCAGGTCGGCGCCGCTCGTGCGGTGCTTCGAAACGAGCACTTCCACGAGTCGCCAGACGCTGATGAGCACGAATCCGCCGAGCGCGACGAGCCAGTGTCCCTGGGCCAGCCAGAAGAACGAGGCGGGGATGATCGCTACCGCAGCAATGACTGTGGGCAGTCGCGGAACATCCCGGCCCGCAAAACGCAGGGCGCTGGCCAGTTCGAACGCCGTGAACGCGATGAGCGGCACGGCGAAGATCATGAAGATCGCCTTGATGAAGATCAGGCTGAAGAGCAACCCGAGGCCGAGCAGCAGACCCACGCTGAGCGCTGCAGCCAGGGGTCGACCAGTACGCGCGTTGATCTTGTCATTCGTCGCGCGAACCTGGGTCTCGAAGTCGGATGCCATCTAGACCTCGAGCAGCTCGGCTTCCTTGCGCTTGAGGGCGTCGTCAACCGCGTCGACGTGCTGCTTGGTGGCGGCATCGAGGTCTTTTTCGGCGCGGGCGATCTCGTCTTCGCCGACCTCCTTGAGGGCATCCAGGTCGTCCTTCGCCTTGCGGCGGATGTTGCGCAGCGACACACGGGCCTGCTCGGCCTTGTCGCGCACGATCTTCACGAACTCCTTGCGGCGCTCCTCGTTGAGTTCGGGCAGGGTGGCGCGGATGACCGTGCCGTCGTTGCCGACGCTCGCGCCGAGGTTGGTGGCGCCCACGATGGCCTTCTCGATGTCCTTGAGAGCGGTCTTGTCGTAGGGCGTGATGAGCAGCGTGCGGGCCTCCTGGTTGACCATGGAGGCGAGCTGCGCGAGGGGCGTGGGGGTGCCGTAGTAGTCCACGAGCACCTTCTGGAACAGTGCGGGGTTGGCCCGGCCGGTGCGCACAGTGCCGAAGTCATCTTTCGCGACTTCGACCGCCTTGCTCATCTTGTCCTTGGCTTCAGCCAAAACGTCGCTGATCACTGCAACTCCTTCGTGTCTCCTGCAGAGTTTACTGTGACGACGCGGCCAGGAGGGCCACGCCCGCAAGCACAACTCCCGCGCCAACCAGCCTCTGCACCGGATGCGGCTCCCGGAACAGCAGCCAGCCCGCGAGTCCAACCAGGACCACACTCACCTCTCGGGCCGGCGCCACGATCGACACCGGGGCCAACTGGATCGCCACCAGGATCAGGATGTAGGCGAGCGGCGCCAGGATGCCGAACAGCAGCACCGCGAGCCAATGCGTGCGCGCGGTGCGCAGCGTGTCTGGCCACCGCCGCAGCGCGGGGGACGCGAGCAGGAGCAGCTGGAACACGACACTCTCCCAGTACAGTCCGACCGGCGGCATCCGCCCCACCGTCACGGCAGACGCATCCCAGAGCGTGTACACAGCGATGAGTACACCAATCACGAGCCCGTAGACGATGCCCAACCGGTTGTCGCGCGCCCGGGCCAGGCCTCCCGCTAACCCGATCACCAGCACCCCTGCGACCACGACAACAGCCCCCAGCAGCCCCACCCAGGTCGGGCGCTCCCCCAACACGACAATGGCGAGCACCACGGCCAGCAGCGGCCCGGTGCCCCGCGCGAGCGGATAGACCACGGAGACGTCGCCGAGCCGGTAGCCGCGCTGCAGCGCCAGGAAGTACACGACCTGCAGCGCGCCGCTCACGACAGCCCAGCCGAGCCAGTGCCAGAGGTCCGCGCCCGTGGAGAGGAGCGAGGCGATGCCGAACGGCGCGAACACAATCGCGCCCACCACGATGCCCGACCACAGGAAGCCAGCACCGCTGGTGCCAGCGCGCTTGATCGCGACATTCCAGGTGGCGTGGGCAACGGCCGCGCCCGCGATCAGCGCTGCGACGAGCACAGCTGGCTAGTTCGAGACGAGGGTGCCGATGCGGTCGCCGCGAATGGCCTTGGTCAGGTTGCCCGCCGGCTCCATGCCGAAGACGACCATGGGCATCCCGTTGTCCATGCAGAGGCTGAACGCGGTGGAGTCCACGACCTTGAGGCCCTGCACGAGCGCCTGCTGGTAGGTGATCTCGTCGAGCTTCGCGGCTGTGTCATCCTTGCGTGGGTCGCCGGTGTAGACGCCGTCCACACCGTTCTTGGCGACAAGCACGACATCCGCACTGATCTCGAGGGCGCGCTGAGCCGCAACGGTGTCGGTGGAGAAGTACGGGAGGCCGGCGCCGGCACCGAAGATGACGACCCGACCCTTCTCGAGGTGGCGCTCGGCGCGTCGCGGGATGTACGGCTCGGCCACCTGGGTCATCGAGATGGCGGACTGCACGCGGGTCGCCGCGCCGGCCTGCTCGAGGAAGTCCTGCAGCGCCAGGGCGTTCATGACGGTGCCGAGCATGCCCATGTAGTCGGCTCGACCACGGTCCATGCCGCGCTGGCTGAGCTCGGCGCCGCGGAAGAAGTTGCCACCACCCACGACGATCGCGATCTCGACATCCTGCGCAGCCGCCGCGATCTCCTTGGCCAGGGAGCTCACCACGTCGGGGTTCACGCCGAGCGAGCCGCCGCCGAACGCCTCACCGGAGAGTTTGAGTAGCACCCTGCGTTTGCGTTCCGTCATGTGCTCCCTCTCGCGAAATCCTTATACAGGTTAGCGTTCCGCGCCCCCTTGCGCATTTAGTCTGTGCACCTATAATAGGTGCACAGACTAACCGAAAGGACAGACCATGTGGACAACCGACTACACCGCTACGACCCACCTCGCGCCCGAACTCGTCTGGAGCGCGCTGCGCAAGCTGCACACGGGCGAGCTCAGCTACGACGGCGCTGACGTCTTCGTTGCGCACGGGCCGTTTGCGATCGGAACCGAGCTTTCTGTGACCCCCGTAGGGCAGGACACGATGACCTCCACGATCGTCGAGCTCGTGGACAACGAGCGGTACGCAGATTTCACGCACTTCGGAACGCTTTCGCTCCTGTTCCGCCACACCCTCGTGCGCACGCCCGAAGGTGGCACGGTGGCCACCCACCGGCTGGAGATCGACGGCGAGGGATCGGACGAGGTCGCACCAGAGCTCGGCCCGCAGATCAGCGGCGACTTCGACACGACCATGGCAGCACTGTTCGACCAGGCTGCACTGCTGGTCACCCGGTGACCCGGTTCACGGCCGGCCCGGTGGAGAGCCCAGGGTTCCTGCTCTGGCACGCGACCCTGCGCTGGCAACGGGACATTGCCGCTGCGCTCGCCCCGCTCGGGCTGACGCATGTGCAGTTCGTGCTGCTCGCCTGCACGTTCTGGGCAACGCGAGACGGCGCATCCACGAACCAGGCCGGGGTCGCCGCGCAGGCCGGCACCGACCCGAAGATGACCTCAGACGTGGTTGCCCGTCTCGAACGTAAAGGGTTGTTGGCGCGCGCTGCCGACCCGCAGGACGCCAGGGCCAAGCTGCTGCGCGTCACAACGGACGGCGCGACCCTGGCCAAGCGCGCCATCGATGTGGTCGAAGACGTGGATGCCCGCTTCTTCGAGCAGGAGAAGTCGAGCGTCGTCCTGCCGCTGCTGCACCGCCTCGCCGGGCTGTGACTTAACGCGAAAGACCCCGTCGGATCGACGGGGTCTTTCGAGTGGAACTGGCTAAGCGCCGACCTTGAAGCGGGCGAACCCGGTCACGGTCAGACCGGCGTCGACGAGAACCTTCGCCACGGCAAGCTTGTTGTCCTTGGCGTAGTCCTGGTCGAGCAGGGCGACCTGCTTGAAGAACGCGGTGACGCGTCCCTCCACGATCTTCGGCAAGGCAGCCTCGGGCTTGCCCTCGCCGCGGCTGATCTCCTCGACGATGCGACGCTCGTTCTCGACCGTGTCGGCCGGAACCTCGTCGCGGTGCAGGTACTGCGGGTCGGCGAACGAGATGTGCTGCGCAATGCTGCGAGCCGTCTCGGCGTCTTCGCCCGTGTATGCCACGACAACGCCAACCTGCGGTGGCAGGTCCTTCGAGGTGCGGTGCAGGTAGATGGAGAACTTCTCGCCATCCAGTCGCACGACGCGGCGCAGCTCGATCTTCTCGCCGAGCACTGCTGCTTCGTCGGAGATGGTGGACTCCACGGTGCCGGAGCCGACCTTGGTCGCGAGGGCGGCATCCACCGTCTCGGCACCAGAGTCCGCCAGGGCCTGCAGCACAGTGTTACCGAGGGCGATGAACTTATCGCTCTTGGCCACGAAGTCGGTCTCGCAGGCGAGCTCGATCATCGTGGTGGCCGTTGCACTCTCGA
>JBDUEC010000077.1:0-10133 GCA_040002655.1 Rhodoglobus sp.
ACGCCTCCTGATGGAGGGCGTGAACTTCCGCGTGGACCGGGGCGACAAGATCGGCCTGGTCGGCCGTAACGGCGCCGGTAAGACCACTCTGACCAAGACTCTCGCCGGGGAGCTCACACCCGCCGGGGGTCGCATCGACAACTCCGGTGAGATCGGCTACCTCCCGCAGGACCCACGCTCGGGCAATCCGGAAGACCTGGCGCGCACGCGCATCCTCGATGCTCGCGGGCTCGGTCAGATCGTGATCGACATGGCGAAGGCAACGCACGACATGGGCAGTGCGGATGCCGCAACCAGTGCAGCGGCAATGTCGAAGTACGGGCGACTCGAGGAGCGGTTCACGGCGCTGGGCGGATACGCGGCGGAGGCCGAAGCTGCGTCCATCGCCTCCAACCTCGCGCTGCCCGACCGGATCCTCGACCAGCAGCTCTCGACCCTGTCAGGTGGCCAGCGCCGCAGGATCGAGCTCGCTCGCATCCTGTTCTCCGGTGCCGACACGATGCTTCTCGACGAGCCCACGAACCACCTCGACGCCGACTCGGTGGTCTGGCTGCGCGAGTTCCTGAAGAACTTCTCCGGCGGGTTGATCGTGATCAGCCACGACCTGGAGATCGTGGAGGAGACCGTCAACAAGGTCTTCTACCTGGATGCGAACCGCCAGGTCATAGACGTCTACAACATGAACTGGCGCAACTACATCGCCCAGCGCGCGGCGGACGAGGAACGACGCAAGAAGGAACGCGCGAACGCCGAGAAGAAGGCGTCTGTGCTCACCACCCAGGCCGCCAAGTTCGGGGCCAAGGCCAGCAAGGCCGCCGCTGCGCACCAGATGGTCGCCCGGGCGGAGAAGCTGCTTGCTGGCCTCGATGAGGTGCGCACGGTCGACCGGGTCGCGAAGCTGCGCTTCCCCGAGCCTGCCCCCTGCGGGCGAACCCCGTTGCAGGCCTCAAACCTCAGCAAGAGCTACGGCTCGCTCGAGATCTTCACCGCCGTCGACCTCGCGATCGACCGCGGTTCCAAAGTGGTCGTGCTCGGCTTCAACGGCGCCGGCAAGACCACCCTGCTGCGGATGTTGGCCGGCGTCGACAAGCCCGACACCGGGCAGATCGAACCCGGCCACGGTCTGCGTATCGGCTACTACGCCCAGGAACACGAGACCATCGACGTGAAGCGCTCGGTGCTCGAGAACATGGTCTCATCATCGCCGAACCTCACCGAGACCGAGGCGCGGCGGGTGCTCGGTTCATTCCTGTTCACCGGGGATGACGCCGTCAAGCCGGCCGGAGTGCTGTCTGGTGGAGAGAAGACCCGGCTCGCCCTCGCCATGATTGTCGTGAGTGGGGCCAACGTGCTCCTGCTTGACGAGCCCACCAACAACCTGGACCCCGCATCCCGACTGGAGATTCTCGGGGCTCTCGCGGGTTACACCGGCGCGGTCGTACTGGTAAGCCACGACGAGGGTGCTGTCGAGGCCCTCAACCCGGAGCGGGTGCTGATCCTGCCAGACGGTGTCGAAGACCACTGGAACAAGGACTACGCGGAGCTCGTTAGCCTCGCCTAGCTGCTCGCGTCAACTACCGCATCCTCGATCTCACTGTCGGTGAGCGGCTTCGCCGCAGCCTTCCTGAGGCGTTCCTCCGCCCGCTCGCGTTCCTCCGGATCCTCCGCGTTGAGCGCGCGGAACTCCTGGCGGGCGAGGTAACCGAGCCCAACGAAACCGAGCAGGGCGAACACGAACCACTGGAAGGCGTAAGAGAGGTGCGGGCCCTCGTCCGGCACCGGTTTCGGCTGGGCGATGGGCACAGTCGCCGGGGACGGGTCCTCGTTCGCCAGCAGCCCGTAGGCGCCGGTGTAGGTGGGCTTGTCGACCAGGTCCGCGATCGCTCCGAGGTCGATGGACGCGATCTGTCCGGGCGGAGCGGTGCGCTCGGCGAGTGTCGGTTCGCCGGCGGCCAGCCTCGCCTCGACCGTCACGCGGCCGGCGGGAGCCGCAGGAACCTCGTCCGGTGCGTCCTGCCGATTGCCGATCGGCACCCAGCCGCGGTCGATCACGAAGACCGTTCCGTCATCCGCCAGCAGCGGAGTCAGTACCTCGAACCCAGGGTTGCCGCCGTATGGACGGTTGCGGGCGAGCAACTGGTCGTCAACCAGGTACGTACCGGTGATGGTCACCGGCGTCCATTCGAGGGTCGAGTCATAGGCGCTGAGCTTCGGCAGCACGGATGCCACCGGCACTGCCGCAAGTTCGTAGTTGTTGGCGACCCGGTCGATCTCGATCTCGGCCTCCGCGCGGCGGGAGAGCTGCCAGAACCCAAGTAGGCAGCAGACGATCGCGAACACGATCGACAGGGCGATGTAGCCCACCCACCTGCGCGTTCCGAGAAAACCCCACCCGATCACGACGGCACGGACTCCACATGAACATCGAGCGCGGTCACCACGACGGGAAAGTCGCGGGTTTCCAGGTACTCGCGCAGGAACTCGACGTGGTCGTCACATGCGAGCCAGATCTTGACCCGGTCGGCGGCGTGGATCTTCGGATTGCGCCAGTTCACGTTCCACCTGGCATCCGCCTCGCATCCGGCACGTGAGCAGCGGGGGAGAAGGTCGTCGTCGAATCCGATCACGACGGGTCGTCGGTCTTCACGCGCGGAGCCTCGATCGCGAGGCCACCTTCAGGGCTGAGAACGTCGCGTCGCGTGCCCGAGCTGACGTTCGCGAGCACCACTGCCACATACGGCAGAGCCACGGCGCCGAGCGCCGGGATCAGCCGCCACCAACCTGGTACCGCGAAGATCACCGCAAAGCAGATGACCCGGATGACCATGGCAACGGTGTACTTGATCATGCGAGAGCGGCGCTCGGCGTCCGGGGACTCCGGGAGCGATGTGATCGACTGCTGCTGTTGCTTCTTCATGGCCTGGATTCCGGGCTCGAACCGCGGGAAGGCGCCGCTCTGGCGCGCTCTGCATCCAGCCTACGTTGCTTCGGCCGGACTATAGGCTGGTGCGCATGACTACCCCTGCAACGACCCCGAGAACAGTGCTGATCACGGGGGGCAATCGCGGCATCGGCTATGCCATCGCCGAGGAGTTCGTGGCTCAGGGCCACCGCGTTGCCGTGACCGCGCGCTCGGGCAGTGGTCCGGCCGGCAGCCTCACGGTGCAGGCGGACGTCACGGATGCAGCGAGCATCGATGCGGCCTTCACCGAGGTTGAGGCGCAGCTCGGGCCCGTTGAGGTGGTCGTGGCCAACGCCGGTATCACCCGCGACACGCTGCTGCTGCGGATGAGTGAAGACGACTTCACGCAGGTCATCGACACCAACCTCAACGGCGCGTTCCGCGTGGTCAAGCGTGCCTCGAAGGGCATGCTCAAGGCGCGGTTCGGCCGCGTCATACTGGTTTCCAGCGTCGTCGGCCTGTTGGGGTCAGCCGGCCAGGTCAACTACTCGGCGTCCAAGAGCGGGCTCATCGGCCTCGCTCGCTCGCTCACCCGCGAACTCGGTTCGCGGGGCATCACGGCGAACGTTGTCGCCCCCGGGTTCATCGAAACCGATATGACCGCCGAGCTCCCGCCGGAGCAGCAGGAGGCGTACCTGAAGCAGATCCCCGCCGGCCGCTATGCGACGGCGGGCGAAGTGGCCAGGGTGATTGTCTGGCTTGCGAGTGACGACGCCGCCTACATCTCCGGCGCGGTCATCCCGGTCGATGGTGGCCTGGGGATGGGGCACTGAGCCGCAGCTAGCCCCGCAGCCCCAGAAGCGGCAGCAGCTGGCTGAGGTCACGCACGTCGATGATGAGGTCTGCTTCGTCTCGTACGGGAGCTTTGGCATCGAAGCCGACGGCGAGCCCGGTGATCGCCATCATCGGCAGGTCGTTGGCGCCGTCGCCGACAGCGACGGTTTGGCTGAGCGCAACGCCGAAGTCCTCGGCCCACTCGCGCAGGGTGGACGCCTTCGCCTCCGCGTCGATGATCGGGCCGGTCAGTCCGCCGGTGAGCACGCCATCCGCGACCTCGAGCCGGTTGGCGCGCCAGTAGTCGAGCTCAAGCTCCGTGGCCACCGGATCCAGAACCTCGTGGAAGCCGCCGGACACCACGGCCACACGCCCGCCGGCCGCTCTCACGCCCGCGATCATCTCGGGGACGCCTTTGGTCACCCGCACGTGCTCGCCGACTGTGGCGAACACTGAGACTGGCAGGCCGACCAGCGTCGCCACCCGGGCGCGGAGGGATGCCTCGAAGTCCAGCTCGCCGTTCATCGCGCTGAAGGTGATCGCCGCGACCTGCTCGAGTGAACCGGCCTCCGCAGCCAGCAACTCAATGACCTCGTTCTCGATGAGTGTCGAGTCGACATCGAGCACCACGAGAAAGCGAGCCATCGGTGCGGTGCCTTCCCTGGGTGCGAATCAGGCGGTGACGTGCACGCCCTTGCCGACGACGGTGATGCCGGTCTCCGTGACAGTGAAGCCGCGAGCCCGGTCGGCGTCGTGATCAACGCCGACGGTTGCCCCGGTCTCGACCACGACATCCTTGTCAAGGATAGCCTTTCGCACAACAGCGTTCGGCATGATCCTGGCCCGCTCGAACACCACGGAGTCGACCACCATGGCGCCGGATTCGACCGTTGTCCATGGGCCGAGGATGCTGCGCTCAATGTGGGCTCCGGAGAGCAGCGAACCCAGCGACACGATCGAATCGATCATCGTGCCCAGGTAGCCGCGGGCATCCCGTACGAACTTCGCCGGCGGCGAGTTGAGCTGCTGGCTGAAGATCGGCCACTCGCGGTTGTACAGGTTGAAGATCGGCAGGGCCGAAATCAGGTCCTGGTGCGCCTCGTAGAACGACTCAATCGTTCCCACATCCCGCCAGTAGAAACGGTCGCGCTCGGTCGACCCAGGAACGATGTTGCGATTGAGGTCGTAGACGCCGGCGAGCCCGCGCGACACGAAATCGGGCACGATGTCGCCACCCATGTCGTGGTTTGAGTCGCTGCGCTCACCATCGCGGATGACCGCGTCGATGAGCACGTCGGCGTCGAAGACGTAGTTGCCCATCGAGGCGAGCACCTCACCGGGGGAGTCCGGAAGCCCGATCGGGTTCTCCGGCTTCTCGTGGAACGCGGCGATACGGGTGGCGTCCTTCGCCTCCACCTCGATCACGCCGAACTGGTCGGCGAGGGCGATCGGCTGGCGGATGGCGGCGACCGTGAGTCCGAGCCCAGACTCGATGTGGGCGTCGATCATCTGGCTGAAGTCCATGCGGTAGACGTGGTCGGCGCCCACCACGACAACGATGTCGGGCTTCTCGTCACGCAACAGGTTCAGGCTCTGCAGGATGGCATCCGCTGACCCGCTGAACCAGCGCTTGCCGAGCCGCTGCTGCGCCGGCACAGAGGCCACGTAGGCGTCCAGAAGACCGGAGAGCCGCCAGGTCTGCGAGACGTGACGGTCGAGGCTGTGCGACTTGTACTGCGTCAGCACGACGATCTTCGTGAGCCCGGAGTTGATCAGGTTGCTGAGGGCGAAGTCGATCAGCCGGTACCCACCGCCGAAGGGCACTGCGGGCTTGGCCCGGTCTGCGGTGAGGGGCATGAGGCGCTTGCCCTCCCCACCGGCGAGCACAATTCCGAAGATCTTCTTAGACGGCATAGTGCAAGAGTAGGCGAGGCCATGGGCCTGTACTAGCGTCGTGGGCATGCGAGTAGACGTGATCAGCCGTGAGTATCCGCCAGAGGTCTATGGCGGGGCGGGAGTGCACGTCGCCGAGCTCGTTCGCGCCCTTCGCCCCGAGGTAGACGTGGTGGTCCGTTGCTTCGGGATGCCGCGCGATGAGCCCGGCGTGTTCTCGTATCTCGTGCCCACCGAGCTCGCCTCCGCCAACCCCTCGATCGCGACGCTCGGCGTGGACCTGCAGATCGCACAGGACGTCGTGGGCGCCGACCTCGTGCACTCGCACACCTGGTACGCGAACGCGGCCGGCCTGTTGGCATCCCAATTACATGGCATCCCTCATGTCGTGACCGCTCACAGCCTCGAGCCGCTGCGCCCGTGGAAGGCCGAGCAGCTGGGCGGCGGGTACCGCGTCTCGAGCTGGATCGAACGGTCGGCATTCGCCGAGGCATCCGCCATCATCGCTGTGAGCGCGGGCATGAAGAACGACATCATGCGCTCGTACCCGTTCCTCGATGAGTCGCGGGTGAGCGTCGTGCACAACGGCATCGACCTCGAACGGTGGAAGCCGGTCACCGACGACGAGGTGGTGCGCGGGCTCGGCATCGACCCGACCCGCCCGTCCGTGGTGTTCGTGGGTCGCATCACCCGCCAGAAGGGCCTGCCGTACCTGCTCAAGGCGGCCGCCCTGCTCCCGCCAGAAGTGCAGCTCGTGCTCTGCGCGGGTGCACCCGACACGCCCGAGATCCTCGCGGAGGTGCAGGCCGGTGTCGCCGAGCTGCAAGCCAAACGTTCCGGCGTTGTCTGGCTCGACAAACTCCTCAGCCAGCACGAGCTCTCCGCTGTGCTCAGCCAGGCGACCACCTTCGTCTGCCCCTCGGTCTACGAACCGCTCGGCATCGTCAACCTCGAGGCGATGGCCTGCTCGGCCCCAGTGGTCGGCACGGCAACGGGCGGAATCCCGGAGGTTGTCGATGACGGCGTGACCGGCAGGCTCGTTCCGATCGAGCAACTCAACGACGGCACCGGAACCCCCGTGAACCCAGAGCGGTTTGTCGCGGACCTCGCCGCAGCACTCACCGAGGTCGTGGGAGATCCGGAGAAGGCGAAGCGGATGGGGGCGGCCGGTCGCCTGCGCGCCGAGCGCGACTTCTCCTGGACCACGATCGCCGAACGCACCCGTGCGATCTACGAATCCCTCGCCTGACGGTTCCGTCTAGGCTGGACAGATCATGGCCAGCGTTCTCCAGCTCACCGATGTGTCAGTCGTCCGCGACGGCAACACGATCCTCAAGTCCATTACCTGGGCTGTGTCCGCCGATGAACGTTGGGTGATTCTCGGCCCGAACGGCGCCGGCAAGACCACGCTGCTGCAGGTGGCATCCGCTCACACGCATCCGTCGTCCGGAAGTGTGAAGATCCTGGATGACACGCTCGGCAAGACCGACGTGTTCGATCTTCGTCCGCGCATCGGGTTCGCGTCGACGGCCTTGGCGAAGAGGGTCCCCGCCAACGAGCGGGTTCTCGATGTCGTGCTCACGGCCGCCTACTCGGTGACCGGGCGCTGGAACGAGAAGTACGAGGATGTGGATGTGCGTCGTGCCCAGCGCGTGCTCGCAGAGTGGAAGCTCGACGCGTTCGAGGACCGCCTGTTCGGCAGCCTGAGCGACGGCGAGCAGAAGCGTGTGCAAATCGCGCGCTCAGTGATGACCGACCCCGAATTGCTGCTGCTCGACGAGCCGGCCGCCTCGCTCGACCTCGGCGCGCGGGAGGAGTTGCTCCAGCTGCTCGGCGGCTACGCGAGTGCGAAGACGGCGCCAGCGATCGTCGTGGTCACGCACCACGTGGAGGAGATCCCGCCGGGCTTCACGCACGCGCTCCTGCTGCGCGACGGCAGCATCGAGGCTGCCGGAGTGATCGACGAGGTACTGACCGCCGAGAACCTGAGCGCCGCGTTTGACTTGACCCTCGCCGTGACCCACGCCGACGGACGATTCACTGCGCGCGCCGCATAGCTTCTGGTAAGCTATCGAGTCGGCCTTCGTTGCCGTATCGACTTTCCACCCAGCTCAATCCAAGGATTCCCTCATGAAGACTGACACTCACCCCGAATACGCGGCCGTCGTGTTCCGCGACCTCGCCTCCGGCGTCGCGTTCCTGACCCGGTCCACCGTCGGCAGTGCGAAGACCATCGAGTGGGAAGACGGCAACACCTACCCGGTGATCGACGTCGAGATCTCCTCGGAGTCGCACCCGTTCTACACCGGCAAGCAGCGCATCATGGACTCCGCCGGCCGTGTCGAGAAGTTCAACTCCCGCTACGCCGGCTTCGGTACCAAGGGCGATGCGAAGGCCGACTCCAAGTAGTCAGCAGTTCTCTAGACAGCTGTCACGAAAGCGACCGGGTTGCCGGTCGCTTTCGTCGTTAAGCTGCGTTGATGGATGCCGCAACCGCAGTCTCCGCTAAAGGCGATGCGCGATCGCCCCGAGGGTCGCGCTGACGTGATTCTGAGCGGCGACTCCTAAAACAATGCCGCCCGGCGCGACATCCACAGGGGCATGATCGTGTCGTGGCTGAGTCGGGACAGGTCGATGCCGAACGGCTCGTCGGTCTCGACCCAGATCAGCTGCTCGACTTCGCCGTACGGCGAGAGTGCTGGCGTGGTCGTGAGCGCGAACACTTCGGCGCGCACCGCCGCCTCCGACTCATCGTCCCCGGCGAGTCGGAAGCTGCCCAGGTACTCGGTGGCATCCAGGTCGAGTTCGATGCCGATCGTCTGGCGCATGGCCCGCGAGAGGGCATCGAGCGCACTCTCGCCCTTCTCGATCGCACCACCGGCGTGCTCGAATGCGGACTCGCCCTGCCTGCGAACCAGCAGTGCGCGACCGTCGGCGTCCGTGATGATGCCGACGGCCACTCTCAGGGCCGGCGCGCGGCGCACAGCAACCTGCTCAGAGTGCTGCGCGGCTTCGTGAGGCGGAGATGTCACGATCGGAACCACTGTCGCCTCGAGTTCGAACCTGCCGTGGATCGGACCAAGTTCCAGGGTGCCGGTCTCGAAGTCCAGGTAGGGAACGATGAGGCTGGGGCGAGGCTCGGGGCGGGGAATCGGCTGGGTGTCGACGACGCTGGTCGGAAAATCGATCGGGCGCACCGGCCAGGATGAGTCTGAGGTGAAACCCTCGTCGCCCTTGACCCGGCGGATGTACTCGGTGAAACTCGCCGACTGCTCGGCGTACCAGACCTCCTGGCGACCGTGCAGGTCGGCCATCGGCAGGTCGAGTTCCTCAGGGTAGGCCCGCGCCAGCGCCTGGGCGACCCGTCCGGCCGCGATCGCGTCTGAGCCGGCGTCGTGCGCGTCGTCGAGCGCGACGCCGTAGAGCTGGGTCGTGACCTCGAGTGTGCGCTTGCCCTTACGGAACTTGTCCACCGCCTTGTCCAAGACGAGCGGATCGATCACCGGCGCCGGCGAGACCAGGGGAGCGAGCCCGTGGCGCCGGCATTCCCGGTCCAACAGGGTGAGGTCGTACGGCGCGTTGTAGATCACCAGGGGAGTGTCGAGCGAGAAGAGCACCCGCAACGTCTGCGCGATCTCGGCGACCACATCCTGGGCGGGGCGGCCCTCCGAGCGCGCACGCTCTGTGGTGATGCCGTGCACCGCTGCGGCGCCCTCGGGGATCTCGATGCCGGGGTCTGCGAGCCAGTCCCAACGGGCGATCACCTCGCCGCCGGCATCCAGCACCGCGACGCACGCCGAGACGATGCGAGCCGTGTCGGTGTCGACGCCGGTCGTCTCCAGGTCGAAGACCGCAAGCCGGCCCCAGTTGTTCATGCGCTCAGGCTAGATCGCCCACCCGACACTTCCGGTGCGCCGCACCGGTCAGGTTCGACCGCCCGCAAAGTGCGCTTCGCCCATATGCAGCCAGTAGAAGCTCTGCGTGCCGAGCGTGAGGCGCAAAATGCCGTCGTCACCGACGTTCGGAAACTGCCCGCCACCGAACAGGTCGTAGGTGGTTGCGCCCGTGAATTCGCTCGCATCGATCTCGACCGCAACCGGGTTGTGGGCGAAGCTGAAGACGCACAGCACGGTTTCGGGGGAGTCGCCGAACTGGGTTCCCGACCCCTCGTACTCGCGCACGAAGGCGAGTACCGATTCGTGGTTCGTGTCCAGGATGCGCAGGGTGCCGAGCCCGAAGGTGGGATGCCCCTTCCGCACGTGAATCACGTTCCGAATCCAATGCAGTAGCGAGCGCGACTGTGCCAGCTGGGATTCCACGTTGATGAGGTTGTAGTTGTAGACCAGCGACTGCACGATCGGCAGGTAGAGCTTGCCGGGGTCTGCACTGGAGAATCCTGCGTTGCGGTCGGGGGTCCACTGCATCGGCGTGCGGCTCGAGTCACGGTCGGGCAGCCAGATGTTGTCGCCCATGCCGATCTCGTCGCCGTAGTACAGGAACGGGC
>JBDUEC010000078.1:0-9909 GCA_040002655.1 Rhodoglobus sp.
TGTCGATCCGGGGTGGCCTATTGATCTCGTTACGGATCAATAGACCGGAGGTGGCGGAGACTTGCTGGCGCATTCCGCACTCCGCAGTCAACGTCTAGAGAGGAATGCGGGGTACGGGACGCTGCGGCGAGTAGAGAGAGATGAGGGCCCCCAATAGTTGCGATTTAGCCCGCTGCCACACTTCGAGTCGATGCCCGTCAGACCACGGAGGCATACTGTCGATGTCGAACCGAGAGTGAAAAGGAGGCCGGGTGAGCGACCCTAACGAGTCTCAGCGTCGGGTGCGCTTCTACGGCCCGCACGACCTCGCGGCGGGCCTGCTCGTGCCGCGCGCCGCGGAAATCGCCGAACAGTTTGATGCTGCGTCACCCCTCACCAGCGCAGGGGACGCCATTGAGTTGCACAACGTCCAGCAGTACCTCGAGCACGGATTTGCTCCAGCGTCGTATGACGAGAACGACCGCGCCGGTCTGCGCGAACGTGCCCCGCAGATCAACAGCACCGTGGCGCACTTCTTTTCGACGGTCAACGATGCAAACTTCGCAGCGGTCGTCGCCGGCCTTCCTTACGGCTACCACAGTGATCTTCTCGATCTACTCGGACGCTACAAAGCGTTCGACCGCTGCGCCGCCGCGATCGTGCTGCCCGCGCTAGGCGAAGCCGGCGTACACCTCAGTGAGCTGCTCTCTAGCAAGAAGCTGGTGCAGGCCTACGACGAGGAACTGCGACAGACGCTCTGCGCATCACCGCGCGGCGCAGAAATCGTAATACAGCACTACTTCCAGAGGGACACACGCGTCCAGACATACCTCCCGCACAGTTTGGCGTCATCGGATGCGCAGAAGCTGCTCGAGGGGTACATCGACAGCGCGGACCCCAACCTCAATTACGTCAGGCTGGTCGCAACGGCTAAGGAGAATCGTCAGGCTGGCGTCGATGCCAAGCTCAAGCTCCGCGCCAAGCGACGCGCCGACGAGTTGAACTCTGCAATCTTCCAGGGCAACCCGGGCATCAAGACAGGATGCGAGATCATCGTCTCCGATGACCAGGACGCAGCTTCGCTACTTGAAATCGACGAATCCGATGGGATGGTCGCGCGATACACCTACAGCCGGCGCTGGCTCGAAGAGACCCAGGACCACCCCAGCATCCTGAACAACTTCATGCATCTGTTCGAGTTCGTTGACCGTCAGGTCATCTTGAGCCTTCCGTCCTACCCAGCGCAGCTAGGTGTCTTCGAGAGGTTTATGGGTACGACGGGGAAGACCGAATACAAGACCGGCGTCGCCTTCGGAGCCACGGATGCGAGCTCGCTCCTCCAGACGCATATGTACAACTCCTTTCTGGCCTTCCGTGAAGTCCAGCTGGAGGAGGTCATTGCCTGGTTTTTCGACGAGTATCTCGTTGAGGAGTTTGCGGCATTGAACTTCAAATTCTCACCATGTGGAGCGGGCACCTCACACCTTCAGAAGGTCCGCCACCTTTTCGCCGAGATGGAAAGCGTTGTGAATCAGTTCACCCTCTATGTCGAGAACAATGAAGTCGACCTAGATCTGCTGGCGATGGGGTCCGATCAGGTGCGATACAAGGAGATCCCGAGCCTGCTGCAGGGAAAATATGCCTACCCCACCGACTCCGAGGAGATCCGCACCGTTCTCCACCTTCTCTTCTCCGACCAGTCCCATCTCGGCTACATCAGCGAGGACCTCAAAGAATCCACCGCGGCCGCTCTCCTCATCAACCACCATGTCCGGTACGAAGACTTCAATGACTACCAGAAGAACGGCATCGACCACCTGATCGGGCTTGGCATTCTCCAGAACACCGACGCGCGCATCCGTATTGCGAACGCTGAACAGTTCCGAATTCTGTACGCCCTGTTCAACGTTCAGGCCGCCAACTACTTCCACCTACCTACCGAAGGACGCGCCCAGGCAGACGATATGGTCGCTCGAGGTTGGTTGTTGCGTCGTTCGTCACTGCTTACAGAAGCTGAAGCCGATTACTTCAACTACTTCTTGAACGCGGTTGACTTCAGCAACGGGCCCCAGCTTCGCAACAAGTACCTGCACGGCGCTCAAGCCGGTGCCGACGACGAAAACGCACACTTCAAGACCTACCTCATCGCCCTGCGCCTGCTTGTTGCCCTGGTCATCAAGATCAACGACGACTTCAGTTTGGCAGCTTGCGAATCGAGCGCGACCGGCGATAACTGAAGACGAGCAGGGGCGTGGTTGTTAGTCCGGGACATCGACCTCATGGGTGATCTTCGCTAGGTCGCCCTACAGGTCTCGTGGACGCCAGCCACCGAGGTATCTGTCGACGAGACCAACTAAGTCGGAGCTCGTCGCGTCGTTCCGAACTAGATTCACAGCGATGCCGATGGCTTCCTCGCTTCCCATGATCTCAGTGAGCGCGTCCCACGCCAGGACCTCCTCCACCTTCGCGGAGCGGGAGTCCATCGGCTGGCTTCGACTCCACCCTCTCGAGGCTACGAATAGCGCCAAGGCTGTTCGTGGATCCGAAATCGTCATGGGGAAGAGTCCCGGCTGTGCCTGGTTGGCGCGGTAGAGAACCCGAATCAGTGCCCATTCGTCGTCGAGGGCGACGGTGAACGTCGACCCAACGGACGAAAGTACTTCGGCCGTGAGATCTGCAAAGACTGACTCACTGATCAACTTGTGTCCCGAGCCCTCGGTGTAACCCACAAGGTCCAGGAGATCGAGCTTGGACGACAACGTCGTGAGCTGAGGAAGGATCTCGCGCACGGCCGCTTCGCGTTCCGGCTCTCGCTCGGGGCCGTCGAGCATCTCAAACAGGCGGTAGACGATCCGCGAGACGATCCAATCGGGCCGATTCAGGTCGGTGATCCCGCGCGATTGGCGTTTCGGAATCTTCGAGATCCGATTCATGAGCGCGATGGTGCCCGGGACCACGGCTTGCTCGGCGAACTCGCCTCGGTACGCGCCGAGGGAATCGATGACGTCCTCAAGCTGGATTGGATCGACCAGGTCGAGATAAGTGTTGGCGGCTTCTAGGTCATCGAGAAGGGTCACGAGGTTCTCGGCATGGCGGAACGCCAGCAGGTCACCAGGCGCCGTTCTTTGCAAGTAGTAGTTGAGGTAGTCGATGTGGGCAACCACGTGCGCACGTTTCCAGATGTTTAGCCAGTCGCTTCCGTAGCTGTTGTTCTCGATGTATCTCCGGCCGGCGGGAAAGACTCTACGAACGAGGGATCGTGCGACACCCGGGGTCTCTTCGGATGACTGAAGCAGGGAGTCGATTGCCGATTGATGAGCTGGGTTGGCTGTCCCGCCGTAGTCGCGAGTCGGCTCGGTGAGGGCCTGCTTGGCTGCTTGTAGAGCGACGAACATCTCGGGTCTGAAAACCCTGATTGCCTCCAAAGCGAGAAGGTCGACGGTCTCGATGTCACTGCCGAGCGCGACGATGTTGGGTCGCGCAGAGATGGCAAACCTGGTGACGTCTCGAAGATTGAAGAGCAGCGGCTCGATGATTTCGTAGTAGACATCGGCCCACCGACTGGCATCGAATCGCAATTCCGGCACTGAATCCACAACCCGATCGAGCTCGGCGAATACCTTCGAACGGAGGAGTTCGCTCGGGACGACAGGTAAGTCGAAACCGACTTGCACGATCTTCTCCAGGTAGGCGCGGCCCGGAACGCCGGTCTCCTGGAGCGCACTTTCGACTCGCAAGCGATCGAAGGCAAGAAGGTACACGATGTTTGGGAAGCGTGCTGTCAGACGCACGAGCTTGAAGATGTCGCGAATCTCAGCTGCCGTTAGCCGATCGATGTCGTCAATGACCACCACTATCGGCTCGTCGAGACCAAGTAGGGCTTTGGCGACTTGGTCCCGGAACGTGGTACTTCCCTTGCGGCGTTTCGACCACCACGCCGCAAACGTCCGAGCAGATTTAGTCGCCCGATCCCACCAGCTCCCGAAACCCGGGATGATCGCGAGCGGGCTGAGGACATCCCCATATTCGTCGAGGCCCTCGGCGATCGCGTCAAACTTGTTGCCGTCCTTCAAGCGCAACTCTGCCGCGATCTCGGTAAAGAAGACGTCGGTGAGGGAACGTGTTCCTGAAAAGACCCACGGGTTGAAATCGATCACGGTGAGTGCGGGATCCTCGGCGAACTGCTCTCTCATTAAGTTGACGAAGGAGCTCTTGCCGTTGCCCCACGGTCCCAGGACCGCGGCGACCACCCCTTCGGACGCGTCAAGATTGCGTATCGACAGGGCGAGGTCGTGGGCGACGCTCGCTCGACCCAACGCATCTTCCTTGGACGTCTTTATCGGGTTGTCCAGAGGTGGAGAAACGGGGCTGTTGTCTTCTAGGTCGCTCATCGTCAACTCCTGCGATCTCGAGCAGATCTCGACTCAAGTCTGTCCGCCCTTTGGGTACACATCAAGATTCGGAAAGAAGTTACGGGCCGACGTTGTGTAGACCCCTCTCGTTTGCGCTGTCCGGTGAACCATTGCCGACGGTTGCGAGGAACCTGCGTGGGTGGCGAGCGCCGTGGAGCGTGACTATGGGAAGCGATGAAGCAGGAACCTAATCAACGCCGTTACCGAGGTCAGCCGGAAGAGCGCCTCGTCTTCGTTGGACAGACCCGGATGCGATCCGTTCTTATGGCTCATTCGCCACAACCCCATTGTGTAGTCATACTCGCCCTTCTCGAAGAGGCCAGCCTGGTTGAGGGCCTCGATCGCTGCGCCACCAGATGTGCCGCGCCATGTCGTTGCCCTCGCTGCAATCGCTATTACGACATTCTCGAAGGTCGGTCTAAGCTGCGAGTTCGAGGCCTCCAGGTCTCCGCTGGTGAATGCTCTGTATGCCTGCGAGAAATGATTTGCGGCGACAGCGAGGCCAGCGCTTTCGAGCTCGCGTTGCAGGGAACCTACCTGGGGTGGCAGGGGCAGTTCGTCGGATCCGAGTGGCTCGATCGTCCACGTTCGCGATCCTTCGGCGCCCGGTACGAAGCCCTCCGACGTCCAAGCGGGTTTGACTGGGTCCACGTCGTGATGCTCGACAAGATATCCATCCTGACGAAACTGGCCGACAAGGTCGATGACCCATTGGTCAGCGGGGTCAGCGGGGCGCGCTGTGTTGAGAATCCCGAGTGCGCACGCTATTAGGCCAGCCTCGTTCTTTGACCGCCAAGCAGCACTGAGTGCCGCACCAGCTCGCTTGATGCGACTTATCCCATTGACGTTGCCGGGGTCACCTTTGCTCACGCCTGCTCGCATGAGGAACGGTCCGAGGTCGCCGTGACCCCACAATCCGACTCGCTCGATGAGTATTCCGACGGACGACTCGCTGAGGGCCATGTCGGCAGATTAGTGCCGATTCGGACCTATCGATGTAATCGGCGTCCCGTGGTCCTTAAAGGCATCACCGCGCACGGCGTTCCGCAGCGGCTACTGACCGATAACGGCGCCGCCCTGAACCCGTCCAGGCGCGGAGCCGTCGGCCAGCTTGTCACCTACGTCGAGAGTTTGGGCGTCGAGGCGATCACCGGCAAGCCCTACAAACCGACCACGCGTGGCAAGAACGAGCGCTTCCGTCAGACCCGGTTCCACGTCACCCGGGCTCATGGCCGGCCGAATCGCCTATCTCGTCGAGACCGACCAGCACCTGCTGATCTTCGACTACCAAGGCACCGAACTCATGAAACACCGCTGGCCGCGGCCCGGCACCAGCCGGGGTTCAGATCCGTCCAGGGGCACGACCAAGGTGCGGAGTTATGTTGTCACCGCTGGCTACCGGGTTCGTGGCGAGCAGCCGCATCAAGTGATGCGCGGGAGTTGAGTTGGCCGACATCGAAGCCCGCCGTTTGTCGGTATGACAGCATGATCCGCTCGAGCTCGACCCGCGGAATCACTTGTTCCATGTCGCTAAATCCCGCCGGTGCTTGCTCGTGTTCGAGCGGGTGGCACGTTGGAGCACAGGGGTCCGATTTGCCCTGCTAGCTAGTGGTTCGCCCACTCCTCGGCACCGGCAGGAGACTCGATGACCTCCGGCTTGCGGATGAACAGCGCGATCACGATCACCACGAGCGAGATTATGCCGCCGGCGATGAAGGCGAGATGTGAACCGTTGGCCGACTCGGCGGCCGTGGGGTGCTCGGGGTCGAGGTTGCCCGCGGCTGCCAACCCCGTGGCGTAGAGGGCTACGAACACCGCAGTGCCCGCTGCCCCCGCCACCTGCTGCAGCGTCGCGACCGTCGCGCTGCCGTGCGAGTACAGGTGAGGTTTCAGTGATCCGAGCGACGTGCTGAACAGCGGTGTGAACAGGAACGCCAAACCGAGGCAGAGCAGTGTGTAGGCGGCCAGCAGGACTACCCAGGACGATCCTTCTCCGAGCGCCAGGGCCATCGCCCAGATCGCGATCGACACCGCGAGAGCACCGGGGACGATGAGCGGACGTGGTCCGTACTTGTCGTACAGCCGGCCGACCGTCGGCCCGAGCAGGCCCATCGCGAGGCCACCTGGCAGCAGCAGCAGGCCCACCCAGAGGGTGTCGAGCCCGAGCGTGTAGCGCGCGAACTGCGGGAGCACGATGATGGTGCCGAACAGAGCCAGCATCGCCGTGGCGAGCAACGCGATCGACAGCGTGAAATTGCGCGACAGGAAGGTTCGGAGGTCCAGCAGAGCCGAGTCCGACCGCTGCAGACGGATCTGTCGCAGCACGAACACGGCGAGCAGCGCGAGTCCGATGATGATCGGAAGCCACGGCGGCAGCGGCGTCGTACCGATCGCGGCTGTGCCGATGCTGCTCAGGCCGTAGACGAGCGAGGAGAAAGCGAGGGCCGACAGGATCACGGACAGCGCATCGAGGGGAACCTCGCGTGTCTCTGACACGTTGGGGATCCAGCGCAGTCCGATCAGCAGCATGGCGACCGCGATCGGCAGCATGACGAAGAACAACCCCTGCCAGGGCAGGATCTGCAGCAAGGCTCCGGAAACGGCTGGTCCGACTGCGGGGGCCACCGACATCACGACGGAGATGCGCCCCATTATGCGGCCACGCTCGTTCGGCTTCACGATCGTCATGACCGTCGTCATCATGAGCGGCATCATGATCGCCGTGCCGATAGCCTGCACGACGCGGCCGACGATCAACATCTCGAACACTGGCGAGAGCGCAGCGATCAGGGTTCCAACGCTGAAGGTCGCCATGGCCATGATGAAGACGGGACGCGTGTTCAAACGCTGGAGCAGCCATCCCGTGGTCGGGATGACGACGGCCATCGTCAGGGCGAAGGCGGTGGTGAGCCATTGACCTCGCGTGGCGTCGATGCCCAGGGACTCCTGGATCTTGGGCAGTGCGACGCCCATCATCGTCTCGTTGAGGAAAACGACGAAGACGGCCGCGAGCAGGAGGATCAGCGCCATGCGGTTGCGCGCTGCCACGGCAGTGTCCTCGGCATCGGCGAGGGAGGTGGTGTCAGTCTGGGCCGGGGCGGTGTCGCTCATCATCTCATCCTCTGCATTGTCTGTGTGCGCGCGGAAACAACTTCCGCCGAGCAGCACAACGACCGGGACCGCTGATCCCATCCCTGTCGGGTGCACCAATGTTCTGCGTCCTTGTGAACACTGTCAACATACAATATCGCTTCCGACCGACATTGCGACCCTGCAGAGTGCACAATGTGGTCGCTCGGAGTGCATGACTCGCACGTCAGCTATCCAGAAGAGTCATCGCTCTATCTCATGAGAGCGTGCGTCGTCGATGAGCGCGAGTGGTTGCTGCTCCACCACATCGGAGGCCGATTGGGGCGGGGCGACACGTTTGGCACCTTCATCCGTGCGGCCAGCAGCTCGGGTCAGCTGTTCGGAGCCGCCTCGGGGCGGTGGACTCCTCGCGGGCGGTAGCCGAGGGCCGCGGAGACTCCGCAGATGTCGGCGAGGTACCACATTGTCGCCAACCACATCTCGGTACCCTGCAGCCCCGGCCGGGTGGTTGCCAGGTTGCGGGCATCGGGAGGGGCCGCGCTGAACGCGAAGCCCGCCCCGTCGGTCCATCGGTCGAGTGCGTGCCCGAGCAGGCGTTCGGCGAGGTCCGTGACCTCTGCTGTGCGGTATCCGGAACCCCGCGTGAGCCACAACGGATGCGCAACATCGAGCACATTGCACGCGTCCTGGCTGTCAGGCTCGAAGTATCTCAGGTCGCGAGAGTGTCGCAGGACCGTGTCGATCACCCGCTCCGGGTAGGGCAACGGCAAGCCGAACTGGGCGAAGGTGCCGCGGGTGGTGCGGTACATGCCGTTGACCATCTGGAGAAGTCCCTCGGTGGACGTGGGGCGACCCCACATCCCGCTGTCGCTGTCTGCGTGTGCGACGAGCCATCCGATGAGGCCGTCGGTGTAGCCCGCCGGCAGCGAATCGCCGCGACGCTTGCTCCAGTACACCGCCGTTCCGAGTGCGTCGACCCAGTGGCCGGCATGCCACGCACGATCGCGCCAGGGCAGTTCATCGAGGAATGTGGCGAGCTCGGCAGCGGACGAGTCGGTCACCACCCGCAGCGGATGCTCGAACGAGGAGCCGAGCAGGTCCAGCGCGTATCCGACCGACAGCACGTGGTACGCAACGTCCGCATCCGCCGGATCGACGGGCCCGACTGCCGTGCCGTTGCTGGCGAGGGGCGCGACGCCGCCCGTCGTCGGGTCCTGCCAGCCCCGCAACCTGGCGATCTGGTCGGCGGCCGGCAGCTGGGGCGGTGCGTGGCCGAGCAGTAGGTCGGCGAGTTCGATGGCGTCGCCCTGGGCACGAACGGTGCCCGCAGCCCCTGGGTGGTCGAGGAACAGCTCCCGTTCCGGCGACCAGGATCGGTCGAGGATGTCGCCAACCTGGTCGCGTGCACGCTGCGCGAACCGGTCGAGTCTCTCGGTCAGTCCAGTGGGCTCGGAGCCGACTGCGGCGCCGGTTGGCGGTTTGCGCCAGCGCAGGAATTTCGCGGGATTCCCCGCCACGATCGCGCCCTCCGGCACATCCTTCGTGACGATCGCGCCCGCGGCGAGCACGGCGTGATCGCCGACGCTCACCCCGTCGAGAACCACCACGTGCGAGCCAACCCACACATCATCGCCGAGCGTGATCCCACGGGAGACCAGGGGCTGCCGGAAGACCGGAAGCTCCGGGTCGTCCATCGTGTGGTTGAAGCCCAGGATGGATGTGTGCGCCCCCACCCGCACACCGTCGCCCATGGCAACCCTCCCGCGCACGACCGCGTATGGGTTGATGCTGCAGTCGGCGCCCACCTCGAGCGAGCCGGTGAGGTATGCACCCGCCGCCACGTAGCTGCGGTCACCCAACCGGAACCGCTCCGTTTCGACGGAGGCGAGTGCAGAGACGAAGCACTCGTCGCCGAGCGCGTGGTCGGAGCCCCGGGTGACGAGCGCCGTCTGCAGGTCTTTCTGCTGCTGGATCGAGTCCGCGTCTGCGGCCGCCCAGAAATCCCACGGTGAGAACTCGAATCGATCGATCACTGGGCCGGCCGAGCCCCGGTTCGCGGGGCGGCGGTCGACTCCCGCACGTGCAGGGTCGGGTTGAGCACGATGCGCGACACGGGTCGCGACGGATCGGCCAGCCGCTTCGCGAGGAGGTCGGCGGCTGCCTCGCCAACGGCCCGGCGCGGGGGACTCACGGCGGTGATCGCAGGGTTGAACAATTGGGCGACCTCGTCGTCGTACGCGATTATCGAAAGGTCCTCCGGCACCGAGATCCCCCGGTTGAGCGCGAGATCGATCATGGCCATTGCCTCCGGGTCGGAGTGCACCAGGAGGGCTGTGAGGCCCGTGCTGAGCACGGTGTCCAGGGTGCCATCGATTGCGGCGGAGAACTCGGGGCTCCGCCGATCCGGGAGCAGTGGCTCGAAGCCGGG
>JBDUEC010000079.1:0-9837 GCA_040002655.1 Rhodoglobus sp.
GTGAACACCGGCCAGTGGGCCGTGTACATCACCTTCGATGACAAGGGCACCAAGGAGTTCGCCGACGTCACCACGCGCCTGTATGCGCTCACCGGTGCACAGCACCAGTTTGCGATCGTGCTCGACGGCAAGGTGATCTCCGCGCCGACCACCAACGCGATCATCACCGACGGCAAGCCGATGATCAGCGGATCGTTCACCCAGGCAACCTCCAAGACCCTGGCCGACCAGCTCAAGTTCGGTGCGCTACCGATCGGGTTCGAGGTGCAGAGCCGCGACACGATCTCGGCGACGCTCGGTTCGTCCCAGCTGCTCAGCGGCCTGCTCGCCGGCCTGATCGGGCTCATCCTGGTCGTGGCGTACTCACTCCTGCAGTATCGGGCCCTCGCATCCGTCACCATCGCATCGCTGGTGATTTCGGCGACGATCACCTACCTCCTCATCACGCTGTTCTCCTGGACCCAGGGCCTGCGCCTCTCGCTGGCCGGCGTGGCCGGCCTCATCGTGGCCATCGGTATCACGGCCGACTCCTTCATCGTCTACTTCGAGCGCATCCGAGACGAGCTACGCGACGGTCGAGGGCTTGAGTCCGCAGTGGATGCCGGCTGGAAGCGCGCGATCCGCACCATCATCGCCTCAGACACGGTGAACCTGCTGGCCGCGGTGATCCTCTTCGCCCTGGCTGTAGGCAACGTGCGTGGTTTCGCCTTCACTCTCGGTCTGACCACCGTGATCGACCTGATCGTCGTGTCGCTGTTCACCCACCCGGTGCTGCAGCTGATCGGCCGCACGGCGTTCTTCGGTGAGGGTCACCGCTTCAGCGGTCTCGATCCGAAGGCCCTCGGTGCCGTGTATCGCGGGCGCGCGCAGTTCCGCTCGCCGGTCTCCGTGCCCGAGGGCAAGAAGGCTACTAGTGGTCGAGAGGCGCTCAAGCGCCAGACCATCGCAGAACGCAAGGCAGCGGAGCTCGAAGCTACGCGCTCCAAGGGGAAGGATTCCTGATGGCGAGCTTCTCCAACTTCGGCAACGACCTGTACACGGGCAAGCGCTCATTCAACATCGTCGGCCGCCGCAAGATCTGGTTCACGGTCGCAATCCTGATGGTGCTCGCCGCCGTGGTGATCCCGTTCCTGCGCGGTGGGTTCCAGTTCGGCATCGAGTTCCGTGGCGGATCCGAGTTCCAGGTCTCCGGCCCCGCGAAGCTCGCGAACGGCACGATCGACCAGTCCCTCGCCGAAGATGCCGTGACGAGTGTCGTTCCGAACTCGCTCCCGCGCGTGTCTATCGTCAACGGCGGCGACTCGATACGGGTGCAGACCGACCAGGTCAAGACCACCGAGTCCGACGAGATCGCGTCAGCCCTCGCAGCGGCATACGATGTTCCGCTCACGAAGGTCACATCGTCGTTCATCGGTGCGACCTGGGGCGCTGACATCACCCAACAGGCGATCACAGCGCTCATCGTGTTCGTGCTGCTCGCGGCCCTCGTGATGGCTCTCTACTTCCGTACCTGGAAGATGTCGCTCGCGGCTGTGGTCGCCCTCATCCATGACCTCGTGATCACGGCGGGGGTGTACGGCATCCTCGGCTTCGAGGTGACCCCGGCGGCGGTCATCGGTTTCCTGACGATCCTTGGCTACTCGCTCTACGACACCGTGGTGGTGTTCGACAAGATCCGCGAGAATACGTCGGAGCTCGGTGAGAATTCGAGCCGTACTTTCGCGGAGACCGTCAACCTCGCGGTCAATCAGACACTCGTGCGCTCGATCAACACCTCCGTGGTCGCCCTGCTTCCGGTTGGCGGCATCCTCTTCATCGGGGCTGCGATCCTGGGTGCGGGAACGCTGCGCGACATTTCGCTCGCACTGTTCATCGGCATCCTGGTTGGTACATACTCGACGATCTTCATTGCGGCACCGCTGTATGCGACGCTGCGTTCCAACGAGACGATCGTGCAGAAGCAGACCAAGAAGGCCACGGCGCGCGCGGTCTCCGGCGCGGTCAGGTAGTCGATGGCCATCGCGGATGACGGCGTGCTGCCCTCAGTGACGGCCGAGGAAGCCATCGCGCTGGTCGCAGCCGGTCACCGGTTGGTCGATGTGCGCGAGCAGGGGGAGTGGGACGACGTGCACGCCCCCGCCGCCCAGTTGCTGCCCATGTCTGCGCTCACCGAGCGAGTGGGCGAACTGCCCACGGACGAGCAGATTCTCGTGGTGTGCCACAGCGGCGGTCGTTCGGCTCGTGTTACTGCTGCTCTGATCGACGCGGGCTACGACGCGGTCAACGTCCTCGGGGGAATGACCGCCTGGCAGGCAGCGGGCGGCGACGTTGTCACGGCCGCTGCAGGCGAACACGGCAACTAAGTCTCAAGCCGCGATCTAGACTTGGGCGCGGAGGTACGAGCATGAGCGAGACGACGCAGACCACCGCGTCGCTGCGCACGCTCCTGCCGCGCATCTTCTCCCGCGCGCAACCGGCTGGCGCCGTCGATCGTCTGATCAAGACCGTGCGTCTGCACCACCCCAAGGCCGACGTCGCAATCATCGAGCGCGCGTACGCGGCCGCCGAGAAGGCACACGACGGGCAGCAGCGCAAGAGCGGCGAGCCCTACATCACGCATCCGGTCGCGGTCGCGCAGATTCTCGCCGACCTCGGCATCGGGCCGAAGACCCTGGCAGCCGCCCTGCTCCACGACACGGTCGAAGACACCGACTACACGCTCGAACTGCTGCGGGCTGACTTCGGCGACGAGATCGCGATGCTCGTCGATGGTGTAACCAAGCTCGACAAGCTGAAGTACGGCGACAGCGCACAGGCCGAGACGGTGCGCAAGATGATCGTGGCGATGTCCAAGGACATTCGGGTGCTGGTGATCAAGCTGGCCGACCGCCTGCACAACGCGCGCACCTGGGGCTTCGTCGATGAGGCGTCCGCAACCCGCAAGGCCCAGGAGACCCTGGAGATTTACGCGCCACTAGCGCACCGGCTCGGCATCCAAGCCATCAAGCTCGAGCTCGAGGACCTGTCGTTCGCCGTGCTGCACCCCAAGCTCTACGTGGAGATTGAGAGCCTGGTCAGCAAGCGCACCCCCGAGCGCGACGAGTTCGTGCAGCAGGTTATCGGCGAGGTGAAGGATGACCTCAAGGCATCCAAGATCAAGGGTTCGGTCGCCGGACGTCCCAAGCAGTACTACTCGATCTATCAGAAGATGATCGTGCGTGGTCGCGATTTCGATGAGATCTACGACCTTGTCGGCATCCGCGTGCTCGTGAACTCCGTGCGGGACTGCTACGCGGTGCTCGGGTCGATCCACGCCCGGTGGAACCCGATCCCCGGCCGGTTCAAAGACTACATAGCCACCCCCAAGTTCAACCTGTACCAGTCGCTGCACACCACGGTCTTCGGCCCGCACGGCCGGCCGGTGGAGATCCAGATCCGCACCCAGGAGATGCACCAGCGCGCCGAGTTCGGTGTTGCCGCGCACTGGAAGTACAAGGACCGCGTCAACGGCAAGGCCGGCTCGGACTCAGACGTGCAGGGCGACACCGACATGGCCTGGCTCGCGCACATCACCGACTGGCAGGCCGAAACGGATGACCCCGGCGAGTTCCTGGACTCCCTGCGCTTCGAGATCGGCGCCAAAGAGGTCTACGTCTTCACGCCGCAGGGCAAGGTCATCGGATTGCCCGCCGGCGCCACTCCGGTCGACTTCGCCTACGCCGTGCACACCGAGATCGGCCACCGCACCATGGGTGCGAAGGTGAACGGCCGCCTCGTGCCGTTGGAGAGCGAACTCAACAGCGGAGACTCCGTGGAGGTCTTCACCTCGAAGAATCCGGATGCGGGCCCCAGCCAGGGCTGGCTTGCTTTCGTCAAGAGCCCGCGAGCCCGCAACAAGATCCGTCAGTGGTTCACCAAGGAGCGCCGCGACGAGGCGGTCGAGCAGGGCAAGGACGCGATCGCTCGGGCGATGCGCAAGCAGAACCTGCCGCTGCAGAAGCTCATGAGCCAGGACTCGTTCGCCGAGGTCGCCGCCCTGCTGCGCTACGAGGATGTGTCCGCCCTGTACGCCGCGGTGGGCGAGGGCCACGTCTCGACCCAGTCGGTCATCGAGAAGGTGCTCGCGT
Organism: Rhodoglobus sp.; assembly: GCA_040002655.1. GTDB lineage: Bacteria > Actinomycetota > Actinomycetes > Actinomycetales > Microbacteriaceae > Rhodoglobus. The sequence continues at coordinate 4,128 of JBDUEC010000079.1, forward strand.
CGCTGCACACGGAGTCCGAGAACGAGGACTCGGAGATCGCGTTCTCGCCGAAGGCGCGCAGCCGGCCACTGAAGAACAGCGACTCGGGCGTGCTCGTGCGTGGCGCTCCAGACATCCTGGTCAAACTCGCCAAGTGCTGCACGCCGGTGCCCGGCGACGACATCGTGGGGTTCGTGACCCGCGGCGCCGGTGTCTCGGTGCACCGTGCCGACTGCAACAACACGAAGTCGCTGCAGCTTGAGCCCGAGCGCATGATCGATGTCGAGTGGGCCCCCTCGTCGAAGAGCGTGTTCCTCGTGCAGATCCAGGTCGAGGCTCTCGACCGGTCGGGGCTGCTCTCCGACGTCACGCGGGTGCTCAGCGAGAACCACGTCAACATCCTGTCGGCCACGGTCTCAACCTCGAGCGAACGGTTGGCGCTCAGCCGCTTCGTGTTCGAGATGGGTGACACCACCCACCTCGACCGCGTGCTGAACGCGGTGCGCCGCATCGACGCCGTCTACGACGTGTACCGCGTCAACTCGGGCTAGGCATGGCAGAGCACCCGCACCCTGCGCCGCCCTTCGGCGTGCGCATCCTTGCCCTGCTGATTGACTACGGCCTGATCCTCGCTTGGATGGTGGTGCTCGCCCTCGTCGCGTTTGGCGGTTACCTGGCGACGGGTAGCCTCTTCGACTGGTTGACTCTCGGGGTGCTCGGCGCCGAGCTGCTCGGCTTCGTGCTGCTCGTAGTGCCGGTGGGCGTCTACCTGTACCTCGCCGAGATCTCGGCACGGCAAGCGACGGTCGGCAAGCGGGTGATGCTCCTGCGGGTGGTGCGCGCGTCCGACCTGGGCAGGTCATCCCACGCGCGGATCCTGGTGCGCACGGTGATCAAGCTCCTCCCGTGGGAGTTTGCCCACTTCTTCGTCTGGCACGTATTTGCGGTCGTGCTGGCTGGGCGCCGCGACTTCCCGGCCTGGGTGATGGTGGGCATTGTCATCGCAAATGTGCTCCCGCTGGTCTACCTCGGAGTTGTCGCATTCCAACGGGATCGCCGTGGGCCGCACGATCTCGTCGCGGGAACGCGCGTGGTGAGCGATCGGGCGATTGAGACCGCGCCCGTGGTCGAGGTGGCGCGCTAGCGCTGGGTCGGAGTGGTGGTCTCGAGACCGGCTTCGCCGCCTCGACCACCGGTTTCGAGACCATCGCTTCGCTGCGCATCAACGATCGTGGCAACGGACGCCCGCAGCCGCGCGATGGCGACCTTCTTGTTGGGCAGGTTGCGCCGGCCGTTGATGTCCGCCTCGCACGCCGCGAGCCCAAACCGCCCGAGTCGCATCAGCGCGAGGGTCACAGCTCGTTCCTGGTCGCCGAAGGTCTCGCTGAACCGGGCGAGATCGACGACGGTTCGCAGGGGAGTGGTGACCCGCATGCCGCCGATCTCCGCGATCGCCAGCTCGTCGATCACGACTTCGCGCACCGATACCCGCATGGCGGCGGGTGGGCGCACCCGCGCGTCGATGCTCGCGCAGAGTTCATGCCGCTCGGGCGGTCGATCGAGCGCACCCCAGATCCAGGCGGCGCTGCGCTGCTCCGCGATGGCGCGCGCCGGCATCACGGCTGCGAGGGCAGCGGCGCGGAGAGCGGATGCCTCAATCTCGTCCACCGGGCAGAAGCAGGCGTCGAGGCTGAACAGCTCGCCGTCGAGCCGTGCCGCGTACAGTTCGGCCACGGGCAGATCGCGCGCGGACAGGACAGGGGAGAGGCGGGACATCCGTACATGGTGAGGCCGATAGGCGTCAGCAAGCAGCGAGGAGCAGGAACTGTGGAGCACCCGCCCTGTTGAGAACTACTGCTTGAGTGCGCCCAGCCACGCCTTGCGCGCGTCGAGTGCCTCCTGGGCGTCTGCGATCTTCTTCTTGTCGCCGTTGGTCTTCGCGTCTGCGAGCTCGCGTTCGAGCTTGGCGATGGCCTCCTGCAACTGACCGGCGAATCCGGTTGAGCGCTCTTCGCGCTCCGGGTTGTTCTTCTGCCAGTGGTCCTCGTCGAGCTTGCGCACAGCGGTCTCGACGGCACGCAGCTTGTCTTCGACGGTCTTGACCTTGTCGCGGGGAACCTTGCCGATCTTGTCCCAGCGTCGCTGGATCGAGAGCAGTGCTTCCTTCGCCTTGACGCGGTCGGTCTCCTTCAGCAGCGGCTCGGCCTCGGCGAGAAGCTCCTGCTTGAGGGTGAAGTTGCCCTCGAACTCCTCGTTGTCCTTCGCGTCAACTTCCGACTTCGCCGAGTAGAGGGCGTCGCCCGCCTCCTTGAACTTGGCCCACAGCGCATCGTCGAATTTCTTGCCAGCGCGACCGGCCTTCTTCCATTCGTCGAGCAGAGTGCGGTACGCGGGGATGCCGTCTGCACCCTTGCCGATGAGCGCCTCGGCCTTGTCCACCAGGGCTTGCTTCGCGCCGCGGGCATCCTTGTGCGTCGAGTCGAGTTCGGCGAAGAACGCTTTGCGGTGGCCGTCGATAGTGGCGCGAGCTGCCCGGAATCGCTTCCAGAGTTCGTTTCCCTCGTTCTTCGGCAGGCGCGGACCGTCGGTCTGGTGCTTCTGCCAGCGAGCGAAGATGTCGTCCAGGGTTGCGGTGACCTGCTTCCACTGAGCCTTCGCCGGGTCCTGCGCAGCAAGCGTTTCGGCCTCTGCGACGAGGGCTTCACGTTCGGCGAGCGCGGCCTGCACGGCTGCCTTCGACTCCTCGGTCTGCTTCTCGGTGAGTTCGGTGACCGTTCCGCCGAGCGCCTCGATCCGCTTCTGCAGCGCGGCGAGGTCGCCGACGGCGTTGGCCGTGGAGATGCTCGCGGCCAGTGATTTGACGGCCTTGGCGACATCCGCTGCGGGTGCGCCGCGCTTCGCGCGCTGTTCGAGGAGAGTGACCTGACCAGCGAGTTCGGTGAACTTGCGCTGGAAGTAGGCCAGCGCCTCCTCCGGGGTGCCGTCGGGGTACTGTCCGACCGCGCGCTCGCCCGTAGCCTCGCGCACGAATACGGTTCCCGTTTCGTCGACGCGGCCCCACGGAGCCAGATCGTCCGTTGCCATTTCACTCACCTTGGTTCTCGTGCCGATCGCCTCTAACCGACGGCCACAAGCTTATGGCAAGCGGGCTCTGCCCACCTTTCGCCGTTACTGGATCGTGAACGCGGTGATCGTGGTCGGAATCAGCGGTGCGCCGTCGGCCGAGCCGTTGGCCGTTCCGGCCGCGGAGACCTGGGCGATGAGCGACTCCAGCCCACTCGTGACCTGGCCGACCACGGTGTAGCCGCCCGCAGAGTCGGGTTGTAGCGTCGTGGCAGCGGTCACGATGAAGAACTGGCGGCCATTGCTGTAGCCGTTGTCGCTCGCGCGCGCCATGGCGATCGTGCCAGCCGGGTACACACCGTCAGCTGGTGCGTTCTCCACCGGTCCGTAGCTGTAGCTGGGATCGCTTGCGCCGGTGCCGTCGAGAGATCCGCACTGCAGCAACTGGGCGGTCTGGCTGTTCACGAGGCGGTGGCAGGTTTTGCCCACGTAGTAACCAGTCGTTGAGTCCGCGAGTATCGACGAGACGGCCTGTGGCGCGAGGGCGCCGTCGAGCGTGATGCCGAGAGGGATGTCATTGATGGTGAGCGTGCCCGTGTAGGTCTTTCCCTGCGCAAAGCCCGGGTCGGGCACGTTACCGACGTTCTTTCCCGTCTCGGCTTCGGGAGCACCACTTGCCGACGCAGACGGCGACGGGGATGCGGTGCCGGGGCCACCGTTGAAGTAGAAGATCTGCGTCACGGTGGCGAGGGCGGCGATGACCACGACGGCACCGATGCCGAACAGGTTGTCGCGCTTGCGGCGCTTCACCTGCGTGGAGTGCACCTCCTGGCGGGCGTTGTAGCGACGCAGCCGATCGCGTGCTTCGCGTGCCTCGCGCTCGGTGTTCTTGCTCGCTGCCACAGTTCTCCCTCTGCCGATTCCAACCCGTCGAAGCTTAGCTTTGACGGCGCCGGGCCGGCTGCGTGCCGGTTCGTGCGTGACGCTCCAGTGCGCCCCGAGAACTGTACGATGCGGGCCCAGACCGGGCCAAATGCGCCCGGCGCGATCAGTGGCCGCGGTTAGCATTGCGCCTATGACTTCACAGCCGGGACTGCGCTCGGGCGCGACGCCCCTGGCGGTGCGGATGCGACCCACCAGTCTCGAGGAGGTCGCCGGCCAGAAGCACCTGCTGACGCCCGGATCCCCGTTGGTGAGCCTCGCGACGGACAAAACGGGGGAGCAAGGTTCCGTCTCGATCATCCTGTGGGGACCGCCCGGCACCGGAAAGACCACGCTCGCCAAGGCGATCGCGCTCAGTTCGGGGCGCAAGTTCGTGGAACTCTCCGCCGTGACCGCTGGCGTGCGCGACGTGCGGCAGGTGATGGAGGAGGCGCTGTCTGCGCGCGACCTCTACGGGCTGTCCACCGTGCTGTTCCTCGACGAGATCCACCGCTTCACCAAGGCGCAGCAGGATGCGCTTCTTCCTGGTGTGGAGAACGGCTGGGTGATCCTGGTCGCGGCGACCACCGAGAACCCCTCGTTCTCAGTGATTTCTCCCCTGCTCTCGCGGTCCCTACTGCTCACGCTTGAGCAGTTGAGTGACGACGACCTCGGCACGGTCGTCGACCGCGCCGTGACGGATGCGCGCGGCCTCGGCGATTCCGTCGTGCTCGACCCCGAAGCACGGGCCGCCATCATCCGCCTGGCCTCCGGGGACGCGCGCCGCGCGCTCACGGCCCTGGAGGCGGCCGCGTTGTCGGCCAATGCATCCGCTGAGGGCACGGACAAGCCGGTCGTAACGGCTGAGATTGTCGCGCTGGCGGTCGACCGCGCGCTGCTGCGCTACGACCGCAACGGTGACGAGCACTACGACGTGATCAGCGCGTTCATCAAGTCGGTGCGCGGCTCAGATGTGGATGCAGCGCTGCACTACCTGGCGCGCATGATCGAAGCGGGGGAGGACCCGCGCTTCATCGCACGGCGGGTGATCATCTCCGCGGCCGAAGACATCGGTATGGCCGACCCCCAGGCACTCGTGATCGCGGTCGCCGCTGCTGACGCCGTGCAGCTGATCGGTATGCCGGAGGGGCGCATCCCGCTCGCTGAGGCCGTGGTGTACCTGGCAACGGCGCCCAAGTCGAACGCGGCGTACATGGCCCTCGACGCGGCGATAGCGGATGTCAGGGCCGGCGACTTCGGACGGGTTCCGAAGCCGCTCCGCGACGCCCACTACCCGGGTGCCAAGCGACTGGGGCACGGCAAGGGGTACCAGTACGCGCACGACTCCGACCTCGGCGTCGTGGAGCAGCAGTACCTGCCTGACGAGTTGAAGGAGAAGTCCTACTACCAGCCCACTGAGCACGGCAACGAGCGCGACGTCTTCGCCCGCTGGGCCAAACTCAAGCGCATCATCCGTGGACATTGATTTCTGTTAGACTCATGCGGCCCCGTTTTGGAATGGGGCACATCCCTCCAGCTTTCCTCGCAGCGCCTCGACGTGCGCGCGAACCAGTTACTTGCGAAAGGACTGGGTCGGTCGGATGTACGTCCATGAGCCGCGACATTCTCGGCCATGTCATTGAAAGGAACCCGTGTCTACCAAGTCACGTACTCGTAGCAAGACCCGCCTCTCCCGCGCGCTGGGCATCGCCCTCACGCCGAAGGCGGCCAAGTACCTCGAGAAGCG
>JBDUEC010000080.1:0-9723 GCA_040002655.1 Rhodoglobus sp.
GACGAAATCAAAAAGGGCCTCGCTGGGGTAGTCGTCGACTACACCGCCATCTCGAAGGTGAACCCCGACACGAACTCGCTGCTCTACCGCGGCTACCCGGTGCAGGAGCTCGCCGAGAAGTGCGACTTCGAGGAGGTCGCCTGGCTGCTCTGGCACGGCGAGCTGCCGACGCCGAAGGAGCTCGAAGGCTTCCAGAAGCTGGAGCGTTCGTTGCGCCACCTCGACCCTGTGGTGAAGAAGGTCATCGACGAGCTTCCGCTCACCGCCCACCCGATGGACGTCGTGCGCACGGCCGTGAGCGTCATCGGGGCACGCGACGAGGATGCCGCAGACGCGAGCCCCAAGTCCAACCTCGAGAAGTCGGTGCGCCTGTTCGCCCAGCTTCCTTCGATCGTCGCCTACGACCAGCGCCGCCGCCGCGGTGAGCAGCTCGTAGAGCCGCGGGACGACCTCGGCTACTCCGCCAACTTCCTGTTCATGACCTTCGGCGAGGTGCCCGACCTGGTGGTGGTCAGCGCCTTCGACGTCTCGATGATCCTGTACGCGGAGCACTCGTTCAACGCATCCACTTTCACGGCCCGCGTGATCACGTCGACCCTCGCCGACCTGTACTCGGCGGTTGTCGGGGCGATCGGCGCGCTCAAGGGACCGCTCCACGGTGGCGCGAACGAGGCCGTCATGCACACCTTCGATGAGATCGGCACTGCTGACAAGGCCGAGGCCTGGCTCACGAAGGCCCTCGCTGAGAAGCGCAAGATCATGGGCTTCGGGCACCGGGTCTACAAGAACGGCGACTCGCGAGTTCCCACCATGAAGGCGGCGCTCGACACCCTCGTGGTCGAATACGACCGGCCGGATGTCGCGGAGCTCTACGACACGCTCGAGAAGGCCATGGGCGATGCGAAGAACATCAAGCCGAACCTCGACTACCCGAGTGGACCCGCCTACGCCCTGATCGGCTTCGACACCGAGATGTTCACGCCCCTGTTCGTGGCGAGCCGCGTCACCGGCTGGACCGCGCACATCATGGAGCAGCTGGCATCGAACGCCCTGATCCGCCCGCTGAGCTTGTACAACGGGGTGGACGAGCGCCACGTCGAGTCGTAGGCTAACCACCGCGGCATGAGTCGCCCGAGTCGGAAGGAGGGAGAAACCATGAACGTCTTTGACGTGCGTTTCGCAGACCCCTTCCCCTTTGAGGCCGCCTCCAACTAGCGAGAGCTCGGCGGCCTCCGTCTCGGAGACCACAGTGACCCCACGCTTTGAAGTACCAGCAAGCTACGAACTTTCCTTTTCCGTTCCCACCTTCGGCAATGTTGAACCCGATGTCGACCAACGCTGGTCGACGTGGCCGTCGATCCTGCCGAGCCAGCGCGGGCCGGAACCACGGCCGGCGTGGGTGGTGACATCCGCTGGAGCGATCGACACCGAACTCGGCATCGTGAAGACCGGCAAGGAAGCGGATGTCTTCCTCATCGAGCGCGCGGACCCCGCCCACCCGGAGCAGGCGGCCGTGATGGCCGCCAAGCGCTACCGCTCTGCGGACCGGCGAGACTTTCACCGCTCCTCGCAGTACGAGGAGGGGCGCCGCACCCGGCGCAGCCGCGACGCCCGCGCCATCTCGAACAAGTCGAGCTACGGCCGTTCGATCGCCGCTGACCACTGGGCGTTCGCCGAGTTCGACGCCCTGTGCCGCATGCGCGAGATCGGGGCGCCGGTGCCGTACCCGGTGCAGGTGAACGGCACCGAGCTGCTGATGGAGTTCATCGGCAACGACGGAGTGGCCGCTCCGCGGCTGGCGCAGGTGCGCGACGGACTGCACGACCTGTTCGAGCAGGTCGTGCACGCCATGCGGCTGTTCGCGCGCGGCGGCTTCGCCCACGGCGACCTCTCGCCATACAACCTGCTGGTGCACGACGGGCGCATCGTCGTGATCGACCTGCCGCAGATCGTGGACGCAGTGAGCAACCCCAACGGGCTCGACCTGCTGCACCGGGACTGCACCAACATCGCGGACTGGTTCACGCGGCAGCGAGTGGAGGTGGACGCCGAGGAGCTGTTCGCCGAGATGCTCGGCGAGTTGTTCTGAGATCGCTGGTTGAGTCCCTACGGGCCCGCATCCACACGACTCCATCGCGCGGCTGACTGCCCAGCGGGGACCCAGGAGCGGAGCGACGATCTCGAAACCCGCGCCTCAGGCCTCCGGAGCCGGATCCGGAACCTTCGGCGTCGCCTTGCGGGTGGAGGCGCGTACCGGCTCGGCGAGGCTCTTTCCGATCGCCGCACCGGTCGCCCGGCCCGTGACGATCTCGGAGATGTCGATGCCCACCAGGTCCTTGAGTATCTGGTTCACCGTGGTCAGCTGCGAGGCCACGTTCTGTCCGACCTGCTCAGAGCCTTTGCCATCGGAGGAGATCACCGTCATGTTGGCGATCGCCGAGAGCGGTTCGGATGCCGCGCGCACGATCTCCGGCAGTTGGCCGATGATCTGCTGCCGCAGCAGGTCCGCAGCCCCCGCCGCAAGAGCCTCTGCCTTCGAGCGGGTGGCGTCCGCTTCTGCAGTTCCGCGCAGCCGGATCGAGGTTGCCTCTGCCTCACCCTCGGCCGCGAGAGCCGCGGCGGCGGCGATGCGACGGTTCTTCTCGGCGAGTCCCTCGGACTCGACCGCCTCTGCGGCCGAACGACGGCGGTTGCGCTCGGCGAGGCCCTCGGCCTCAATGGCTTCGGCGCTGGAGCGCCGGGCATCGCGGTCGGCGTTCGCCGCTGCCACCGCGGCCGCGGCATCCGCTTCGGCTCGCTTCTCCTTGGCGTAGGCCTCCGCGTCTGCGACGGCGCGGATCTCGGCGTCGAGCTCCTGCTTGCGCAGCCCGACCCGCTTGCCTGCGGTGACTTCCTGCTGGGCCACCACCTCCTGCTGGGCGATCGCCTCGGCGAGCGGCGCGGCGGCGGCGGCCTCTGCCCGCGCCTTGTCGGTCTCCTTCTGGATCTCCGCGTTGCGCAGGTCGAGCTTGCGCTGCGACTCGGCCACGGCTTGGTCGGCGGCGATGCGCGCCTCCTCGGATGCCTGGCGAGAGACGGACTCGGCGACCTCTGCCACCTGCTTCACTCGGGCGGCCTCTGCACGCCCGAGGTCCTTGATGTACCCGTTATCGTCGTCGATCTCCTTGATCTGGAGCGTGTCGATCGTGAGACCCTGCACGTCGAGCGATTCGCGCACGGCCTCAAGCACCTGGCCCTGCAGGGCAGAGCGGTTGGTGATGATCTCGGTGACCGTCAACTGCCCGACGATGGAGCGCACCGAACCGCTCAGCACCTCTTCGGTGGAGGTCTCGATCTGGTCCTGCTGGTTGAGGAACCGCTGGGCGGCCGCGCGCACCATCGACTCCGAGCCGCCGACCTTGACGACGGCGACGGCGTTCACGCGGATGGTGATGGCATCCTTGGTCTGCGCGGTTGCCTGCACGTTCAGCTGGCGGCTGCGCAGGCTGAGCTTGAAGTACGCCTCGATGATCGGCTTGACGAACACTCGCGAGCCGAACACGACCTTCTGGCCGGCGTTCTCCGTCTCGACCTCGCCGCGCTTCAGGGCCTTCTGGCGCGAGGTGACGATGATCGCCTCGTCGGGCTTGGCCACCTTGATGCCGCGCAGGATCACGATCAACACGATCAGAGCGATGAGTACCACTGCACTCACGATCACGATATTGGTCAGCGGGTCAGTGGGGATCATTCAGGGCCTTTCCGGCGGCGACAACGGTTCCAACGAGACTAGCGGCCCGGTGGTTGAGGCGGAGCGGAGCGACGGTCTCGAAACCGCCACGTGAGACGTATGGTCTCGAGACCGGCTCCGCCGCCTCGACCAGCGAAGGGGTGGAAGGATGGAAGCATGACCGTTCCCACCATCACCCTCAACTCCGGCCACGACATTCCCCAGCTCGGGTTCGGTGTCTTCAAGGTCGAACCGGACGAGACCGAGCGGATCGTCTCCGACGCACTAGAGATCGGTTACCGCCACATCGACACAGCCGCCATCTACGGCAACGAGATCGGCGTGGGCAAGGCGATCGCGGCATCCGGCATCCCGCGCGACGAGCTGTTCGTCACGACCAAGCTGTTCAACTCCGACCAGGGCACCCAGTCCGCGTTCGACGCGATGGACCTGAGCCTCGAGAAGCTGGGCCTCGACTACGTGGACCTGTATCTCATCCACTGGCCGGTTCCCAGCCGTGACCTGTACGTGGAGTCCTGGCGCGCGCTCGAGCAGATCGCGGCAAAGGGTCAGACTCGCTCGATCGGCGTTTCGAACTTCATGGTTCCGCACCTCATGCGCCTGGCCGCCGAGACCGAGACGGTTCCTGCGGTCAATCAGATCGAGCTGCACCCGTACCACCAGCAGCCCGAGGTCACCGCATACGGCGCCGCGCACGGCATCGTCACCGAGGCCTGGGGCCCGCTCGGCCAGGCCAAGTACCCGCTCCTCGAGCTGCCGGAGATCATCTCGATCGCCGCGGCCAGGGGCAAGACGCCGGCCCAGGTGGTGCTGCGCTGGCACGTTCAGCAGGGGCACATCGTGTTCCCCAAGTCGAACAGCCGCGAACGCATCGCCGAGAACTTCGCGATCTTCGACTTCCAGCTCACCCGCGACGAGCAGGACTACATCACCGCACTCGAGCGCGCCGGCCGCGTCGGCGGCGACCCGATGGAGGTCGAGTAGTCCCCGCCGGTTGAGGAGCGCCCGACGAAGGAGGACGCGTCTCGAAACCGAACTGGTGGTTTCGAGACCGTCCCCTACTGAGCCGCATCCACGTTGCTTCGCAACGCAGCTGACTGCTCAGCGGGGGCCCAGCGCCGCCTCAACCACCGAGGGGTTACAGCTCTACGCGCACGCCGCGCGGGGTGTCGATCAGGGCGGTGGAGCCCGCGAAGGCCTCTTCCAGCTGGGCGCGGTTCTCGGAGAAGTGCTCCCAGTCCTCGGTGTGCAGGCCGACCACGCGGTTCGCGCCGAGAATGCCGGCCGCGAGCACGGCATCCCGTGATGTCAGGGTGAGCGGCGCGTCGATTCTGGCGGTGCGGGCAGCTCCTGCGAACAGCAGGGCGATGTCGATGTGGCCGAACGCGCTCGCGATCTGCTCGACGAGGGACAGCGACGCGTTGTCGCCCGACACGTAGACGGATGCCTCACCCGGCGCCTGGAGCACGAAGCCGATCACGGGTCCGAGCAACTTCTCCGCACCGGGCGGACCGTGCAACGCCGGGACGGCGGTGATCGTCACGTCACCAACCTCGTGGGACTCCCAGGCGTCGAGGCCAATCACGGAGCCGCCGAACAGGTCACTGCCGGCCTTCATCGTGCTGACGGTGGGGATGCCGGTTGCGATGAGCTCGAGGCCCTCGAAGTCGAGATTGTCCTCATGTTCGTGGTGGGAGAGCAGGATCAGGTCGATCGGGCCCAGGTCTGCCCGCGCCACCCCGGGGCCGGTGGTCTTGACGAGGGGTTTGTCGTGGTCATCCGGGTAGCTGCGCGGTGCATCGAAGGTTGGATCGGTGACGATGCGCAGGCCACCGTACTCGAGCAGGACGGTGGGACCACCGATGTATGTAACGGCGACTGTCGTAGGCACCCTCCGAGCCTACGCTGGACGCATGCCCAATCGCCTCGCGGGAGCCGTGAGCCCGTACCTGCGCTCGCACGCGGCCAACCCGGTCGACTGGTGGGAGTGGGGCGCCGACGCGTTCGAGGAGGCCAGACGCCGCGACGTGCCGGTGCTGGTGTCGATCGGCTACGCAACCTGCCACTGGTGCCACGTCATGGCCCGCGAGAGCTTCAGCGACCCGGACGTTGCCGCATTCATGAACGAAAACCTGGTCGCGATCAAAGTGGATCGCGAGGAGTACCCCGACGTGGACGCCAGCTACCTGGCGGCGGCGGGCGCATTCACGCAGGACCTCGGCTGGCCGCTCAACGTGTTCGTCACACCGCAGGGTCGCACCTTCTTCGCGGGCACCTACTGGCCTCCGGTTCCCGCGCACGGCCGCGCATCGTTCCGCCAGGTGCTCGGCGCCGTGCTCGAAGCCTGGACCGACCGGCGCACCGAGGTGGAGGGGAGCGCCGCCGCGATTGCGGATGCGCTGGCCGGCCAGGCGGCGGCGACGCCGAGTCCGCTGCCCAACGACTTCTCCCCGATCGTCTCCCGGCTCGCGACGCTCGAAGACACCGAGTTCGGCGGCTTTTCGGGTGCCCCCAAGTTTCCGGTTACCCCCGCGGTACTGTTCCTGCTCGAGCGTGGGTCGGCGGGCGATGCCACGGCAGGCGCGCTTGCGGCGCGCACGCTCGACGCGATGGCGGCATCCGCCGTGCGCGACCCGGTCGAGGACGGCTTCTTCCGCTACGCGACCCGGCGCGACTGGAGCGATCCGCACTACGAGCGCATGCTCTACGACAACGCGCAACTGCTCGCCGCGTACGCGAAGCTCGGCCGCCGGGAGGTGGCCGAGGGCATCGCAACCTTTCTCATCGAGCGGATGCAGCAACCGTCAGGTGGCTTCGCCTCCGCCCAGGACAGCGAGAGCACCATCGACGGCGAGCGGGTCGAGGGCTTCTACTACTCGCTCGACGCGGCGAGCAGGTCACGGGTGGCTGCTCCACCCCTGGACGAGAAGGTGATCACCGGTTGGAACGGGCTCGCGATCGAGGGGCTCGCGATCGCCGGTACGCTGCTCGACCGACCGGACTGGATCGCCGCCGCGCGGCGAGCGGCGGACTACCTGGTCCAGTCGCACGTGCTCGAGGAGCGACTGGTGCGCGTATCGATCGATGGCGTGGTCTCCGCCGCGAAGGCGACGCTCGAGGACTACGGGATGCTGGCATCCGGACTGCTGCACCTCGCGACCGCGACCGGAGAGGCTCGGTACGCGAACGTGGCGCGACGGCTGGTGGACGACGTGCTGGCGGCGGGTGGTGTCCCGGGTGGCGCGGACCCGGTGCTGGCCGCCAGTGGACTCGCGCTCGCCGCCGAGCCCAGCGACGGCGCGCATCCGTCCGGGCCGAGTGCGTTCGCCGGCGCACTGCACCGGCTGTACCTGCTCACGGGCCACGCGCCGTACCTCGCCGAGGCTGAGGCGCGGGTGGCGAGCGTCGCCGCGATCGCAGTCGAGCAGCCGGTCTCGTTCGGGGCGGCACTAGCCGTGATGTCGCGATTGGGCTCGCCGGTTGCCCAGCTCGTGATCGTGGGGGGCGCGGGGCCATTGGTTGAGGTCGCCAGGCGATGGGATGGTTCGCTGAGTGCGGTCGTGACACCGGAGCAGGCCGTCGCCTTCGCCGGCGCCGGGTTCGAACTATTCGAGGGACGCACCGAGAAGGGTGGGCCTACCGCCTACCTGTGCGAGGACTTCGTGTGCCGGCTGCCGATCACCGATCCTGAGAAGCTCGCCGAGGCACTGCTGGTCGTAGGCGATTCGGAATAGGTTGGCAGGGTGACCACTCGCCCCGTACTCACAGCCGCCCTGATCGCTACCGCGTCGATCCTGTTTCTCGCCGGATGCGCGGCCGGGCCAGCTCCGACCGGCACGCCCACCGCTTCCCCGACGGCGACCGGAACGGCGACGGGCTCGCCCGCCGCAACCGGATGCGCACCGAACAGCGAGGCGATGCCGTCCGGTGCGATGTCCGCCGAGATCGGTGACATCGACGGGGACGGCAAGCCGGACACGGAGTGGTACGCCGAGACCCCGTCGTTCGCGTACGGGGTTACCACCGCATCCGGGGCCACGTTCGTGATTCCGGACACCATGGCGGGCCCAGGCAGGCACAGCGGCTGGACAGCCACCGGTCTCGAGAACGACCAGGTGCTCACGGTGGTCGATGACGGCCGCGGGGCCCAGCTCTACGCGTTCGTGAAGTGCGCGTTCGTCACGCCGATGGGTGCGGATGGCAAGGCGTACACCTTCGATATGGAGAACCTGCGCGGCAACGGAACCGGCGTCTGGTGCACCGGCGGGGAATTGGACGGCGTGCAGGCGCTGCTCGCCACCGACGGCACCTACACGATCACCGTCACGCCCATCCTCGTCTCCGCCGACGGGAAGACCGCCACGAACGGCGAAACCAGCCAGCTCTCCGCCGTGCCTGCGGACGATCCGCGCGTGGCCGACGCCCAGCGCTCGACCTGCGGCGAGACTCCAATCGTCAGTACGAGCGGGATGTAACCGCCCGAACGGTCAGGCGGCGCTCACCGCGAGCGGCGCATCCGCGTCGGCGGACCACTCATTGAGCGAGCCGTCGTAGATCGCCACGTTGCGGTGGCCGAGCAGCGTGAGGGCGAGCGCATCGGATGCCGCGGCGATGCCACCCGCGCAGTACGTGACGACCCGCTCGCTGTCGAGCGAAGGACCGAACGCGGCCCGCAGCCCGTTCTCTGGGAGCAGCGCGTTGGACTCCCGGTCCACCAGCCGCCCGGCGGGCACACTCACGCTTCCGGGGATGTGGCCGAGCCGCTTGCGGTGGCCCGCCTCACCGGTGAACTCCTGCGGCGGGATGCCGCACACGAGCACGGCGTCCAATTCGCCACGAACAATGGCCTCGACCTCTGCCTTGTCGACCCAGAGCTCCGGCCGCTCGGTCACGGTGAACTCTGCAGGCTCGGGCTCGACAAAGCCGACATCCACCGCCCTGTCCTCAGCCGACCACTTCTTCAGCCCACCGTCCAGGATCGCCACCGAGTCGTACCCGAACGCGCGGAACAGCCACCAGACCCGGGCCGCCCATTGGCCAACCACGGAGTCGTAGACCACGACCGTCGTCGCGTTGTCGATGCCGAGCGCGCCAATCGCGCTCGCGAACTGCGCAGCGGATGGCCGGGTGAACGGGTAGGGGCCGGCGGCATCCGAGAGCTCGTCGATCAGGTCGGCGAACACCGCACCGGGAATGTGCCCGGTCATCACGTACTGCTCGTGGCCGGTGAGGTAGCCCGGCCGCCCGCTCGGCTGCGTGTACGGCAGCACCGTGGCGTCGAGCACGACGAGCGTGTCGGCGCCGAGGTGGTCGGCGAGCCACTGGGTGGAGACGACCGGGGATGCGAGGGAAGGGCCGATTGGTGACATGACGACACGCTAATCCAGTCGTGCCGACATGCTCCCTGAGGGTGAAACCTGCCGTAATGCGGGCTACGCGGCTACGCAGAAGCTCGTCGCGGGGTTGAAGCTCAGGCTCGCGGTGTCTCCACCGAAGTTGATGACCGCACCGGAGATGTTGAACGCACTGGTCGGCAGCGTGCCCGTGAAGTTGATCGGTGCCGGGAGTGTACTCAGCGCGAAGCCGTAGGTGTAGCTCGCGAACCCTGCAGTTACCGAGATCGGCGTGAGCGAGGCCGGTGCCGTCAGCGTCGTGAGGTCGACGGTCGATGACACGAAGTTGATCTGGATGCCAGCCGGAATGCCCGCAGCCGTCGCAGAGATGCGGAACGCCAGCGTGTTCGGGGTGGCGACGCACACCCCGTTCAGGATCGCGGCCGGCTCGCCGGAGGCGCTCGCGGCGGGCACCGCGACGGCAAGGGCAAGCACCGGAACGGACCACGCGGTGGTCCTCAGAACGGAACGACGGGTGAGTTCACTAGGCATGCCCTCAAGCGTCACAGCGATCTCGCTGCGGCGCAGGTAGGGAAATGGCTATGGTTACCGAACCGTCTTGCGGGCAGTGATCACGCCGGTGTCGAAGCCGAGCAGGTG
>JBDUEC010000081.1:0-9701 GCA_040002655.1 Rhodoglobus sp.
GAGATCGCATCCGCTTTGTTCATCTCCGAGACGACGGTCAAGACCCACATGAGCAACATCCTCTCCAAGCTGGGGCTCGCGTCGCGATCGAAACTGGTTGCGCAGGCACGCACGTCATCGGATGCCCAACCCCGCGCGGCAAAACGGGGCTCGTCGGCTCGGGCAAAGGCGATCACCGTCGTTGGGGCCGCCCTCGCGACAGTGGCGATTGTGACGATTGCCGTTTCGGCCTCGTCGTCTCCGGGCGTGGCATCCGAGCCTCCCGCTCGTTCGATCGCGGGCGCGTCCAAGCTCTCGGTGCTGCCGTTCATCCCCCAGGTAGAGCCGATTGCAAACGCTCCGCTGCGCGAGGGAATACCTCTCAGCCACTACCTGGCGGAAGGCCCTGGCCAGGCCCCCGAGGTAGTCGACAGCACATACCTCGGTAGCTACGGCATGTACTACGCCATTGGGTTGCTTTCGAAGGAGGGCAGGGTCTGCCTGAACCTGAACGTGATCGACCCAGACTCGAATCCCACGGTGCCGAGCCGACGTGTGTGCTCCAGCTTTGCCGAGTTCACCCACTCGGGTCTGCTTTTCGACATGGGCGGCTGGGGCGTGCGCTGGTCTGCAGACGGCACGGTCGTGTGGGATGGCGTCTGAGCGACCTGCCGTCAGGAGACGCATGGATGTCTCACCGACCCCTGCGGATGGCCGACTACTGGGGACTCTTCGAGAGAGCCATCGCCCGCCCTTGCAGTGCGGGTCGCGCAATAATGGCGCATGCCGTTCGACCCAGCACTTGCAGCCGCTCAGTCCCTGTCGACGCCAGTCGAACGGCTTGTGGAACTCAGCCAGCATCGTCTGATCGACATACGCATTGAGGTTGCGAAGAACCCGTCCACGCCTCCAGCAACTCTGCAGCGCCTGAGCGTTGACCGATCAGCGAGAATCCGTCTGGCAGTCGCTCACAATCCATCGCTCGATGACGAACTCGTGCTGGCACTCGCGGAAGATCCGACTCCAATCGTGCCCTTGGCGGCCGCCTGGAACGCCAGAGGTCGGCCGGCAGTGATCCCCGTGCTTGCCCGTTCGTTGGATGCTTCGATCCGGAGGATCGTGGCCAGCTTGAATAGATCAAGTCAGCTCGAGCACGACACCCAGCAGCTACTCGCAGCCGACGAGAATCGCGAGGTACGTGAGCAAATAGCGGAGACGACTCAGTATCGCGACATATTCGAGTCCCTGATGAGCGATCCCAACCCAAGGGTCCGGGGACATTGCGGTGGCAACCCGCGGGCGACCCGGGACGATATTGAACAACTTCTAGCGGATCGGTCAGGCACGACTCGCACGCTGACAGTCGTGCTCGGCGTGAAGTACCCCGACGACGATCAACTCGTGCGAGTGGCGAGGGACCGGACAGTGAACGCTCAATGGGCCGTCGTCATGCGGGTGGGGTCGCCGCGCGTGGCGGTCGAGATCGTCGCGCTGGAGGGCGACGACACGAACAGGCAACAAGCCGAGGCCGTGCTTGCAGGCGGCGGCAACGCACCGCAAGCGATCGCGTCGGTGCTCGAGTCGCGTGCCCAAGCCCTGATGGTGAGCCCATTCATCTGATGCCGCAGCTTGACCTTCTTAAAGTGCAGGTCCAACACGCGCCACGGAGCCCTTGTGATCCAGCAAAGCCTGATTCCCTAGTGAGGATTACGCTGCCCCTGTGAGCGAGATAGAACCGCGCAAGCATCCGAAGGGTGAGGTCGCGCCCAGGCACATTCCGCAGGAAGTCGTGCCCGTGGCGCTGGACGAAGTGCGCGAACTCGTGCGCGACGCCCTGAGAGGAACGACCTTCGCAAACCCGATTTCGCTGATCGCCTCCGGCTGGGGATTCTTTGAACCTCACGTGCGCTTTGCGGCAGTCGACGCAACGCACACACGCATCGAGATTGATCTGACCGGCACCGTGCGTGGCGCGGAGACGCTGCTGTTTGTGCAGCGTCGCGCCGAGGTCGACCGTTTCTTCGTGGCGATCCAGGACGAATTGGATCGCCGCGAACGCTGGCGCCCGCATCCGCCAGCTGGTGGCGGGGTGATCGAGAGCGCGGACTAGGGCCTTGCTCCCAGGGCCCTAGACATTTGTACTACCTCGGTAGTACAATTTGTGTCACCTAAGTGACACAAACGGAGGTCGCCATGCTGCTCTACAATCCCCTCGTCGCTGTCGCAGTGACACTTCTCGTCTACCTCGCAACGCTCGTGTTCACGCGACCGGTGCCCGCCACACACGGGCGCGCTTTCGGGCGAGTTACGGCGATCCTCCTCCTGGTCGCGTTCGGCATCCCCGACCTCGCGGGCGTGCTGCGGCTATACGAGCCGCGTGCGTACCATTGGTTCGCGTTTCCGCTAGCGCTCGCAGTGGGGGTGGTGGTTCTCGGCGTACTGATCGTCACGATCGGCCGCGCAAAGCTGAGCCAAGAAGCGCCTGTGTTGCCGGTGCGCCGTCGGGACTGGTGGACGTTCAGCTCGCGCGGGCAACTCGCGACGGGCGGCGCAGCGTTCGCGGCAGTCGCCCTCACCTGCATCGTTGCCGGGGCGAACTCCGGGTGGATGACCATCGCCATCCCGAACGGCGGTTCGTCCGACTTCTTTGGCTGGGCGTACGGCTTGCCCGTGCTCGGCGGCGCGATCCTCGTTGCGGTGCTGGCGATCGTCGCGCTCGCCGCGAATGCGCGACCCGCCTTCGCGCGACCGGAGACCGTAGACGGCGAAAGCGAGATCCGGCGGCGGCGCGCCCGCCTCATCCATCGGATCGCGCTCACGTCGCTGCTGGTGCCCTTGGGTGCAGCAGTGCTCTACATTGGCGACGCCGCATCCGGTCGAGCAGGCGTCGGCATACCCGGCGTCGGCGACTTCTATTGGGGGTTGGGCTTCTCGTCCCTCGCCGAGCCACTGCTGTTCGCGGGTCGCGCCCTGCAGATCGCGGCCGTCATCACCCTGTTCCTGCTCCTCGATGGCCGGCCGCGCACGTGGCGCTTCTCGTCCAGGCCGCAGCGCACAGCGGCCGTCGCATCATGAGCACCCCGCCGCAGAGTTCCGCCGAAATCTACGAGCAATTCCGTGGCCTCATCACCTCGGGTGAACTTGGCGCCGGCGAGCGCCTGCCGACGGTACGGCAAGTCGCGCGGGATCTCGGCGTCGCGCTCGGCACGGCCGCCCGCGCCTACAAGATGCTCGAGTCCGATCACCTCGTGGTCTCGCGCACCGGCGCGGGCACGACGGTCGCCGCGGACTCGGCCCGGCTCTCGAAGGATGCCGTCGTGCAGATCCGCAAGCTCGTCGCCAGCGCACGAGCCAACGACGACTCACTCGACGACGTCATCAGTGCCGTGCGCACCGCCTGGCGCTAGCGGCGCCCCGTCGGGCGGATGACCGGCTCTACTGCCAGCCGTTCGCTAGTCTCGCTGGACGATGGAACTCACCGCAGCGAGGCCGCAATCGGCTGATACCGAGTCGGCTCAGTTGCTCGGTTCATCGCGCGACGCGCCAGCACTATGCCGGGTGGGCTCTGTGAAACTGGAGTCATGGAATTGCACGTTCGTGAGTGGGGCCAGGGCGACCGCGTCGCGATCCTCCTGCACGGCATGATGGGCTCGTCAGAAAGCTGGTGGCGCGTAACGCCCGCACTTGTCGATCGCGGCTACCGGGTTATCGCGATGGACCTCCCTGGGCACGGCCATTCTCCCCGAGACCCGAGCCTGACCATAGAAAGAGCGGCGAGCGCTGTTGTCGCAACCGCCGCCGCTCGGGGGTGCTCAGCCCCTGCTCTTGCTATCGGCCACTCGTTTGGCGGGCTCGTGCTGGCTGCTGCACTACCCGAACTGCATCCGAACCACGCGGTTCTCGTCGATGCACCGACATCGAGCCGCGGCGGGTGGGATCGCGACGAAGTGCGAGCAGAATATGAGGAAGACCGCAAGGCGCGCACAATTGCGGGGTTGATTCGAACTCACCCGCACTACAACGAGCAGGATGCCCGCGTCGAGGCCGATGCTGCTCGGCTGTTCGATCCCGACACCGCTTCAGCTTCGGCCTCCGCTCCCGGGGGATCCTGGCCCCCTCCTGCCGGCACCATCGTCATTCGGGCGATGCCGAGTAGTTACGTCTCTGACGAAGCCGCCGCAACCATGCGATCTAACGGGGTGATCGTGCATGACCTGCCTGGCGCGCTTCACTCAGTTTGGTATAGCCACTTTGACGAATTCTTAGCCCTGATCCCCTCGTCGCAGGCCTGAGCACCGGGGGCTCGCACAGCGCCAGCGTCTGGAAAGCAAGGTCGTCGGTTCGAATCCGACTGGGATGGAACCGATCGTCGCCCTGCGGACAATACATAGTGTGAAGGTGCAACTAGACGACTCAAGCGATTGGGCTTCGGCTCTGGCGGGCGAGGGCGAAGGGTTCGGCCGCATCTTCGATCGCCACAGTGCTCGGCTGCTTCGCCACAGCCGCCGACTGGTGACCGAACCGGCGGATGCCGACGACGTTGTTGCAATCACGTTTCTCGAAGCTTGGCGCAGTCGTAGTCGGCTGCGGCTCGTCGACGGGTCTGTGCTCCCTTGGTTGCTCGTGACCGCAACCAATGTCGCGAGCAATCGCAATCGCAGTGTGCGGCGATATCGCGCATTGCTCGCGCGGTTGCCCGCCGCCGAACCAAGCCGCGACCTCACGGGGGTCGCTGAGGGCACAGAGGCGAGCGATGCTCTCGGCCGTCTATCGCTTGCAGATCGACGGGTGGTGGTTTTGTGCGTGCTCGAGGGCTATTCGGAACGCGAAGCGGCCGACGCGCTCGGGGTTCCGCCGGGCACGGTCAAATCCCGTCTGTCGCGTGCCAAACAACGATTGCGCGACCAACTTGACTCACCACAGTCGCCGAACACTCTCGCTGAGGAGGCCGGGCAATGAGCGCTGACAGAGAAGAACGGGATGCCGAACTGCGACGGCTGCTCGTCGATACGGCAAACGCTTCCTCGCTCGCAAAGCGACGCCCGTGGAAGCTCGTATCACTCATCGCGGCCGTGGCGATCGCGAGTGGAGTGACCGGAGCGGTCTCCGCGGCCGCGATCGCGCAGTCGTCACCGTACGCAGACGAAGTGGTGGCGAACCTTGCGCTCTCCGTCGCGCGCGCGAACTCGGTCGCCGTCGGCGAGTCACACTATGTGTCATCCAACGACGTCGCGAACGTGGATCTCGGAAAGATGCCTTCCGCTGCGACTGGGCTCGCCATCCGGACTTCGTGTACCGAGCCCGGCACGATCAACATCACGTTGGACGGCACGTGGATTGGGTCCGTCACGTGTACGAAGGAGAGCCCGACCGGCGGTGGCGGCGGCGTCAACCCCGTGTCGGGCGCGGGGGCGCACACTCTCACGTTCCAGAGCGGTGGCACGGGCTTTGAGGCATGGATCGTGTGGGTGAAAGAACCACCGATGCCGACCTCGTCACCACAGCAGGCTGCAGAGATGGCCGATGGCATTGCGACCCGGGAGGAGTACCTGGCCGCGTTCAATCGCTTCGTCGGTTGCATGAGCGGCGCGGGTTTCGACATCCTCGGAGGCGACACCGACTCTCTGATCATCGACTACTCGATCACCACTGAAGCGGTCGACGCCGGTGTGGACGAGCTCTGCTACGTCAGCCAGTTTCGTGATGTTGATAGTGCGTGGCAACTGCAGAACGAGAACTCATCTGCCACTGCGGATCTCTTCCGCAGATGTCTGAGCTCAAACGGCATCACGCCAGCGGAAACCTTCGAAGAGCTCGATCGCCAGGTGAACGCAGCAGGCTCGGATGTGCAGGACTGCATACACGGACCGTGAGGTTCGAGCGGGCGCACACCAGCGCGCGCTTCGATATGGGTCCGGCGCGTGCGCTGGTCCGCGGATTGCACGGCGGGGAAGGCCGACTGAGCAGTGTCGCCATCGCTCACGGTGACCCTGACGCGCGGATGGCCCACCACCCGAGAGTGGTGAGCCATCCGTTGAGGTCAGCGGATTGCCCGCGCGTGGGCGTCAGGCGGCCGAACGCCTCCGCGCCAGTCGCGTTGCGCCGAGCGCTAGCCCGAGCCCGAGGAGCCCGATAGCCCAGGCAACCAGACCGAAGCGGATGGTCGCGCCCGTGCTCGCCAGCGCGGCCGCAAGCGCGTTGACCGTTACGGTCGCATTCGACGGATCACTCTGGACGGGCTGGCCCCCTGGGGCAGTCGCTACGGCCACCGCCGTGTTCTCGACCAGGCCTGCAGTGACATCCGCTGCGGTCGTGCGGTACTGCGCCGTGCAGTCGGCAATCGCGTCGGGTGCCAGGGCGACGGTCGGGCAGTCGATGGCGCCGAGAACGCCGCTTCCGGTGAAGTCCAGCTCGGTGATCGTGAGAGCGTGGACCGTGGCCTGGCCGGTGTTGGTCACCCTGAACGTATAGGTGACCGCGACGCCGGCGCCGGCGACCACGCTCGCGTCAACGGTCTTCTCGAGCGCGATGGATGACACCGGGTTCACTGTGACGAGCGCGGAGGATACCGCCGAGACCACAGCTTCATCATTCGGATCGCCAGCAACGGCTGTCGCGCTGTTCTCGACGATGCCGGTGTCCACATCCGCCTGGGTGAGGGCGTAGTCGATGCCGCAGGAAGCGGATTCCCCCGGTGCGATCGTCGACGGAGCGCAGACCGGCTCACCGAGTGTGCCTGTGCCGCTGAAGCTCAGCTCGTCGATCGCGACACCCGACAGCGTCATGTTTCCCGAGTTGAGCACATCGAAGTTGTAGTGCACAACTTGGCCGGCTTCGGTGAAACCACCCGGTCCCGCCGTCTTGGTGAGCACGATCGAGGGGCTCTGAATGATCGTCACCGCGGCGTCATCGGCCGGGCTCTCGATGCGCTCGCCGAGGGGCGGCTGCGCGCTCGCGACCGCTTCGTTCGAGACGGTGCCCCTGTCGACATCCGCCTGGGTCAGTGCGTACGTTGCGGTACAGGTGACCTGAGCGCCCGGCGTGAGGCTCGTTGCCGCCGCCGGGCAGGTGATCGGGGACACAACACCCGACCCGTCGAACGCCGTTTCCGCGACAGACGCGTCAGTCAGCGTGACGTTGCCGGCGTTGGTGATGAGGAAGTCGTACGTGACGATCTGTCCGGCTTGGGTGAAGCTCCCATCCCGCGCACTCTTCGCCAGGGTGACGGCCGGTGTCTGCACGGCCGGGAGCTGGGCCGAGGCCGTCTCCGACTCGACCTGAGCCGAGTTCGACGCGGTCGCTGACGCGACGGCTTCGTTCACAAGCGGATCAGCCAACGAGTGGTTGTCGACATCGTCCTGAACGATCGTGTACGGCGCCGTGCACGTCATCTGGCTACCCGGAGCGAGGCTCGGTGTTGCTGGGCACGCGATCACGGGGGTGGTGCCAGTGCCGTCGAACGAGACTTCACTCACTGCGGGATTGTTGAGTACGAGGTTGCCCGTGTTAGTGACCACAAAGCTGTATATGACCGCGTTGCCCACGATGAAGTCCGCCGGCGCCGAGGGGCTCACCGACTTCACGAGGCCAATGGACGGCGCGATCGCCACCTGCGTGGACACGGTCGCGCAGGCATCGGAGGACGCTTCGGCGGCAGGCACGCATGCGGCATTCTCGATCAGACCGTCGCCAGCGAGCGTCACCGTCACCGAATAGGTGATGGTGACCGACGTGCCCGCGGGCAGCGTGCCCGACCAGCCGAGCACCGGTGCGGTGTAACTCGGCGCGCCCGGCAGTGAGGCGCTCGCATCGGCGTTGTAATCCGCGTCGTCGAGAACGCCGCTCAGATCGTCGGTCACGCTGGCCGGCACTGTGGCTGTGTAGTCCGCGCCGCCGGTGTTGGTCGCCGTGATCGAGTACGTGATGACGTCACCCTCGGCCACGTTGGTCGAGGCACTGGAGGACTTGCTGATCGCGAGCTGGGCGACGGCGGGGAAGGAGACGACGGCGCAGGCCGCGGGCAGGTCGAGGCCCACCGATGCGCCGAAGTTGCTCGCGCAGTTCTGGAAGGTCTGCGGAGCGCCACCCTGCGCAGTCGTCGTCGCGGGCACGACATCCACTGCGAAGGTGCACGAGGTGCGCTGGGCGATGGTTCCCGCGAGGTCCCCCGCGAATGAGACGGTTCCGGCACCGGACGGAGCGGTGAGTGATGCGTTCACGCAGGTGGTCGCGGGATCGGGCGTCGACGACACGACGAGACCGGCAGGCAGGTTGTCGGATGCCGACCAGCCCGCCTTGACTCCCAACTCGGCCGTGTTGGTCACAGTGAAGGTGAGTCGGGACTCGCCCGTCACCGGGTTCATGGCACCGAAGGACTTGTCGAGCTGTGGCGTGGCGTCGAGGATGCGGAAGTTGTCGAACGCCTGGTCGTTGCCGCTGCCGGATGCCTGCTGGTTCGTGATCCTGAACCCGACGGTCGGGCTGGTGACGAGCGCCGCCTGGTTGCCCGTGAAGGTGGCTACGGTGATCGACCGGCCGTCGACGGTGAAGGTCTGCCGGGTGGGGTCGGTGCAGAGGTTGTAGTCGGTGGTGTTCAGCGCGATCGTCGACGCGCCATCCAGCAGGGAGAAGCGATCGAGCGCCTGGGCGTTCGCAGTGCAGAGGTTGCCGACGTCGAGCGAGAAGGTCAGGTAGCGCCCGGCGCCAGGGGCCGCCCCGGTCGGAATGTTCGTGCCCTCGAGCATCACGCCGAGATACGACGGCCCGCCGCCGATGGTCTGCTCGGCCACTGCGAGGTTCTGGTTGGGGTCAGCCATCCCGCGGTACAGACCCATGCCCGCCGGGATGGTTCGCGCCGTGGGCCACCAGCTCGAGGTGCAGAAGGAGACGGCGCCAAGCGCCGCGTTCGTGGCCTGGTGCCCGAAAATCACGCCGTTGCACAGCGAGGCGTTCGTGTAGACCGCGGACGCGGTGTAGGTTGCGCCACTCGTCGAGACGTAGTTGGCGACGCGAGTGGCGCCCGTGGCGGGCGCGTTCTGGAAGTTCTCGTCGTAGATCACCGTCGCCGGGTCCGGAACGCCGGCAACGGCTACGGCCGTGGGCACGGCCATGGCGGACGAAACGGGCGCGGCCGCCATCGCAGGCGCGACGCCGACCCCACCGAGTAGCAGCACCAGGCTGCCCAACATTGCATTGCGACGCAGACGTGGATGTACCGTCACGAGACTCCCCCTCATTCTTCGCCACCCCACCGCGACGAAGTTTCAATCGGAGAGTATCAGGGTTCGCGAGATGGCCCACCACCCGAGGGTGATGGGCCATCCGCTTAGGTGCTACTGAGCGAGCTGCTCCTCACGGTGCGGGAGCTTCCAGCCCGGGCGCACGTAGTGGCAGGTGTACCCGTTCGGCAGCTTCTCCAGGTAGTCCTGGTGCTCCTCCTCGGCCTGCCAGAACTCGCCGGCCGGCTCCACCTCGGTGACAACCTTGCCGGGCCAGAGGCCGGAGGCGTCAACATCCGCAATGGTGTCGAGCGCTACGCGCTTCTGCTCCTCATTCGTGTAGGAGATCAGGGAACGGTAGGCGCGGCCGACGTCGTTGCCCTGGCGGTCGCGGGTCGACGGGTCGTGGATCTGGAAGAAGAACTCCAGCAGGTCGCGGTACGAGATCAGCGAGGGGTCGAAGACGATCTCGACGGCCTCGGCGTGGTCACCGTGGTTGCGGTA
>JBDUEC010000082.1:0-9563 GCA_040002655.1 Rhodoglobus sp.
GGAATCGCGAAGCGCGAGTACTTCTCGAGCGTGGCCAGCATGTCTTCGGCGGTGTGGCCGGCGGCGCGCGCGTTCCAGAGGCCCAGCCGGGTGATGCGGTAGGTGTGGATATGCTCCGGGGCGCGCTCAAGTTCCGCGAACACGGCGAGGTCGTGCCGGGCGTCCTCGGCCTGCGGGTGCGCTACCTCCAGCAGCACTGTGCGGTCGGACTGCACGATCAGGGGACCGTTTGTGGGCATCCTTATAGCTTATGGGGCGGGGCCTCGACCAGCGTCAGTCGGCTGGAGCCACGCCCGCAATGCTCGAGAGCGGCAGGGTGCGCTCGATGTCGGCCTTGCGGTCGCGGGCGCGCAAGCGGCCACCGGCGACGCTCGCGGGCTCGAGCTGGTAGTCAACGGTCGAACCGTTCGGCATCGTCACCGTGACGGTGAGCGCCACCTTGTTGCGGATGGCCAGGTCGAGCTGGCGGGACAGCCAGGCCTCGTCATTCGACTGCTCGCCGTTGGAGCTGCCGAGCCGGAGCTTCTCGATGAGTGACCGGGTCGGATCCACGGCGGCAACCGCCGACGGCCGGATAGTGCTGCGGCGCCGGAGCACCACCACGGTCTCGGCCGAATCCTCGGCGGCGGCAGGGTAGCGCGCGTCGCTCAACGACCAGAACACGAGGTCGCGATCGAAGCGACTCACCACGCGGTGCGGGCCGACCCGGGTCAGCCCGAGCGGAGACAGCCCGTGGTCGACCACGAGCGTTCCGAGCAGTTCGCCATCCTCAGAGCGCACGTAACTCCGTGCGCCGTACTCGATGCTGCCGGGTGCTGCTGCGGCCCCGTCGAGAGCCCCGACCCGTAGCAGGCCGAACCGGCTGGCCGTCTCCGTGATCAGGTACTCCAGCGGCTGCGGCACCCCCGTCAGGGAGATGCCCGCGAGGAAGGCACGCACCGACTCGTCCGTCTCCCCGGAGGCGAGCGCGCGGTTGAGGCTCGCGCCGGAGATGCGGTAGGTGGAGGCGAGTGCGCGGCCCTCCGCATCCGCCATGGTGCGCAGCCGCACGTCGAGGGCGGTCGCGAGCGGCCCGGGGGAGACCACAGAGAGGTCGTGCTGCAGGTACACCTGGTGCACCTCTGCGGGGAACAGCGCGGCCATCTCGGCGGCCGCCGCGCCCTGCCCGTCGGCCAGGAGCGTCGCGCCGGGCGTGCTCGGCGAATGGCTCGCCGTGATCCCGAGCAGCTCGGCGTCGCGCGTGTACACCCGCATGCGATCCCGCATCCACTCGCCGCCTGCCGGGAACAACCAGTTCACAAACTCCTCGAGGCGCTCCCCCCACACGGCGTGCGAGCGCGCTGCAAGCAGCTGGCGGATGTCGGGCGGAAGTCGGTCGAGCCAGGCGCCGGCGAGCGCCGCCCAGCGCTCGCCCCACGACCCGACCACCCAGCCTGCGGTGTCGCCCGTCGCCATCCACTGGCCGGAGTCGAGCGCGAGGAGCCCGGCCCGCACGGCGATCGGCTGCAGCACGGCGACCTCGTCCAGCTCCACACTCATTGCGGTCGCGATGCGCTTGGTGTCGGGCAGGGCGATGCCGCCCTTGGCGAGTTCGCGGGCAGGCTCACGCGAGACCTCCGCCACGAGTTCCGCGACCGCGGAGGTCGTCGCGAAGGCGCGCTCCGCAGCCACGTGGTCGGTGAATCGGGTGTCGACGGCACTCACCGGGCCGAGGGTGGCAGGCGGCGGCACGCTCAGCAGCTCGTCGAAGCTCGGCAGGCCGAGAGACGGCCAGGAGCGCAACTGCGCGGCGACGGCGTCGTAAGCGGCCAGCAGTCCGTCGGCCTCAACCACAAGGGCGAGCGACGTCGCCACGGCGATGTGCTGGTCCAGGAGCGCGGATGAAGCGCCCGCCGCTTCCAGGGCCGCCGCGGCATCCGCTCGCGTCATCGGAACCGACAGCACCGACACGGATGCGAGCGTCGGGCGATCGAGGCGCCCGAGGGCTCGCTGCAGCGCGGCGGGGTCGAGCATCGCCTCGGCGAGGTCGAAGAAGTCGCGGATGCCGGTCTCCCGGATCTCGCGTGCGGTGAGCAGCGCGGCGAGTTGCTCGTCGCTGAAGTTCCTCAGCGTGCCCGCGAGCGCGAGCGCGGAGGTGCTGCTATTTACTGGCATCCTTCGTTTCTCGGCCGCGACGCACGAAGGTCAGCACCAGCAGCACGATGATCAGGATGAAGCCGATCGGCAGCCCGATGGTTGGCAGTAGGAAGACCATCGGCCAGACGCCCTCGTTGGCGTTCTTCAGGCCGACCGCGTTGCCGATCAGAATCGCGATGATCGCGACGATGGAGAGCCCGATCGACGCCGCGACGAAGTACGCGAGCAAGCGCTGGACGCGATTGAAGGTCGCTGGGGTCTCATTTGCCACATGACAAGGATAGGGGTACCGCGCACTCCGTTAGGCTTGATGCACCAGCTATAAGGAGTAACACGATGCCAACCGGCAAGGTCAAGTTCTACGACGACGAGAAGGGCTTCGGCTTCATCAGTTCTGATGACGGCCAGGAAGTCTTCCTTCACGCGTCTGCCCTGCCTGCCGGCACCACCGGTGTTAAGGCAGGCACGAAGCTCGAGTTCGGCATCGCCGACGGCAAGAAGGGCGCCCAAGCGCTCTCCGTTCGCGTGCTCGAAGCACCCCCGTCGCTGGCGAAGCTCAACCGCAAGCCGGCCGACGACATGGCGATCATCATCGAGGACCTCGTCAAGCTCATGGACGGCATTGGCGCCAACCTCAAGCGCGGGCGCTACCCCGACAAGAGCCACAGTTCGAAGATCGCCGCCATGCTGCGCAAGGTCGCGGACGAGCTGGATGCCTAGCCAGTACGAGGACCTCGCGCGAGGAGCACTCCTCGAGATCACCCCAGCCTCAACGGTTGGAGCATTCGCCAGCGAGACGGACGAGGGCGACGGCGTCGTCTCCGTGCTGTTCGACTCCGCACAGCCGGGCTACCCGGACTGGAAGTGGACGGTCTCGATCGCCCACGTCGAAGGCCAGGAGCCGACCGTGCTGGAGGTCGAACTGATGCCCGGCGAGGGCGCCATGCTCGCGCCCGACTGGGTGCCGTGGTCTGACCGCCTCGCGGAGTACAAGGCCGCACAGGAAGCCCTCGGACTTGAAGCGGATGCCGCTGCCCTCGAAGCAGCGGACGATATCGATGACGACGATGACGACGATTCGGACGACGACACCGACGGCGACGAGGATGACGACGAGGACGACTTCGGCAGCGACGTGCTGCACGGCGGCGACCTCGACGGCGTGGACATCGATGACCTCGATGACGAGCAGGAGAAGACCTACTAGTTCGGTGCGCTACTTCTGGCGGTAGTGCGTGTAGATCACGCCGAACAGGCCGAGCGCGATGCCGGCGGCACAGGTCCAGAGCCACCAGCCGTTGCCACTTTCGGTGAGCGGCGTGAGAAACACCAGCAGCACGACGAGCGCCACGAGCCAGAGCGCGATGCCGACAATCATCGCCTTGCGGTCATCGGTCTTCACCGGAGCCGGGTCGGGCTTCCGCTCAGAGTCTTTGAGCCAGAGTCGCACGACTACAGGCTAGCGACTCCCGCCCAGGTTGGGGCTACCGCGCGCTCGAGCGCGCCGCATTCGGCGGCTTGCGCCTGGGCCGCGTCGGCCGATACCGCAGCCCGGTCGCCGGGTGCGGGCCGCCGTGCCCAGTGCACTACGACATCCCGCCCGGCCAATCGAAGCCTCGAGGCGCTGCGTGGCACCTCGATATGCAGTGGCCCATTGGCGGGTGCTCGTGCTTCGTGAAACTCGAGGGCGCTCACGCAAGCGAGTCGTCCACCGATGATTCGCGCCAGGACGGCCGACGGTGCCGCGTCGAGAGTGGCGTACCAGCCGCGCCGAATTCGTTGGATCCGCCCATAGTCCGTCGTCAGCCGGATCGACTCCTCGGAGATTCCCGCAGCGAGAAGGTCAGAGGTACTCCCGATGTCACCCAGCTTTCGCAGCCTTCTGATAACCACCATGGACATGCCCCAAGGGTCGCGCTTCTTCCGTGGCATTCGTCGGGGGCGACAACGTTTTGAGAGCGATCTCCGCACCGCTGACAATGGTGGGGAGTAGACGATCGACAGCGCGTCAGCCAGCGCAGTCAGCGTCCACCATCTGCGCAGACTCCCGGTCGACAGGACACTTCGCCGCGTGAACTATGCCCGCGGAGGTGTCCTGTGGACCGGGAGTCGGCGTGGGAGTCGCGGTGATCAGGGCTGGAGACGTCGCGGAGGCAGACATCTGCCCGCGCCCGCGCGCGACAGGTCGCAGCCGCCACACGGCCGGCAAGCAGACCAACTGCTAGAGCGCCCCGACCACGTATTCGATCGACTTGATCAACTGGCGCACGTCATCCGGGTCGATGGCGGTGAAGGTCGCCACGCGCAGCTGGTTGCGTCCGAGCTTGCGGTAGGGGTCGGTGTCGACGATCCCGTTCGCGCGAAGGGCGGATGCCACGGCAGCAGCGTCGACCGAGTCATCGAAGTCGATCGTCACCACGACCTGCGAACGATGCGACGGGTCACTCACGAACGGTGTGGCGTAGGTCGAGGCATCCGCCCACTCGTACAGGGCCGACGACGACTCGAGTGTGCGGGCAGACGCCCAGGGCAGACCGCCGTTGCCGTTGATCCAATCGAGCTGGTTCTCAAGCAGCAACAGGGTGGAGAGGGCCGGCGTGTTCAGGGTCTGGTTGAGACGCGAGTTGTCGATCGCGTTCTGGATCGACAGGAACTCCGGGATGTAGCGGCCCGACGCCGCGATCGAGGCGACCCGCTCGATGGCCGCGGGGGAGAACAGGGCGAACCACAGCCCACCGTCGGAGGCAAAGTTCTTCTGCGGCGCGAAGTAGTAGACATCGGCCTGCGATGCGTCGAAGTCGATGCCGCCCGCTGCCGACGTCGCGTCGACCACCGTGAGGGCACCGGAGTCGCCTGCGACCCGAACCACCGGAGCCATGACGCCGGTCGACGTCTCGTTCTGCGGGTAGGCGTACACGTCGACGCCGTCGACCAGCTCGATCTCGGCGCGACTGCCCGCGGGCGCGTTCACGATGTGCGGAGCCTCGAGGAACGGAGCGGATGCCGCCTGCGCGAACTTCGCCCCGAACTCACCGAAGGTCAGGTTCTCGCTGCGCTTCTGGATGAGGGAGAACGCCGCGGCATCCCAGAAGGCGGTGGAGCCGCCGTTGCCCAGTACCACCTCGTAGCCGTCGGGCAGAGAGAACAGTGAACCGAGGCCAGAGCGAACCCTGCCGACCAGGTCCTTGACAGGCGCCTGGCGGTGAGACGTGCCCATGAGGGCGGCTCCGGCGGTTGCGACGTAGTCGAGCTGCTCCTGCCTGACCTTGGACGGACCACAGCCGAAACGTCCGTCGGCGGGCAGCAGTGAGGAGGGAATTGTGACCGTGGGCATGCGGTCAATCCTATTGTCGGCGCCGATTAGGCTTGGTTGTATGACGGATCTCGTCGACACCACAGAGATGTACCTGCGTACCATCCTCGATCTCGAGGAGGAGCACATCGTTCCGCTGCGCGCCCGCATCTCGGAGCGGCTCGGACACTCCGGCCCCACCGTGTCGCAGACCATCGCCCGCATGGAACGCGACGGCCTCGTGGTGGTCGAAGGCGACCGCCACCTGGAGCTGACTCCGGGCGGACGCAGCAAGGCCATCCACGTGCTTCGCAAGCACCGCCTCGCCGAGCGACTGCTCGCCGATGTGATCGGGCTCGACTGGGCATACGTGCACGACGAGGCCTGCCGCTGGGAGCACGTGATGAGCGAGCAGGTAGAACGGCGGGTGCTCGAGATGCTCGGCCACCCGACCGAGTCGCCGTACGGCAATCCGATCCCGGGGCTCGAGGAGTTGGGGCAGGCCGCGGCGCCCGCCTTCATGGATGGCGTGATCAATCTGGTGGACCTGGTCGGCCACAGCGACGAGACCGTGAGCGGTGTCATCCGCCGTCTGGGCGAGCCCGTACAGTTCGAGCCGGAGCTGCTGCAACAGTTGCGAACCGCGGGAGTGCTACCGGGCGCCACGGCGAGCATCTCTGCCGCGGGTTCATACGTGTTCGTACAGGTCGACGGCTTCGGCGAAGGCCTCGAGCTTCCCAACGAAGTTGCCGTGCACATCTTCGTCGGGCGCTGACTCGGCCGCTGAGTGCCATTCCTCAACACCCCCCAAAGGGGTCACAACGTCATCCTTCAGGATGACAAAGCCGAATTGGTCGGGTACGCTCGCTTAGTCCCCGCGACCAGAAATGCCGGTCTGGGACCCTGTGATGAGCGTCTCGTTTTACCCGTCTCATCGTCGGTACGTGAACATATATACGAAACGGATGGGGCGACGACCTAGAGTCGCCGAGGCGCAGGAGGTTAAATCTCTTGACTGAAGTAGGAACAAAGAACACCGCTCCACTTAGCACCGAAGTGCCACCGAGTAGCCCGGAGATTCCCGCCGCTTTCACCAAGCCGGCCGCTTCCGCCTCGAAGAACTTCAAGCGCAAATCGAGCATCCTCAGCGTTGCCGTGACCGCCCTGGTCGTTCCGGGTCTGTTTGCGACCCTGGCGCTTCCGGCCTACGCCTACAGCCCGCCCGAGTCCACGGAGGCCAGCGAGGCCACGGCCGCGCTCACGCAGCTCAAGGAGACGAACGCGCAGTCGGTGCAGGTGGCAGACGATGTCGCTGCCGCGCCGACGGCTCGCGACGCGTTCGCGGCGACGTCAGTCGAGGAACTCGCGGCGGCGAACCTGCGCGCCCAGCTCGCGGCGCAGTACTCGTCCTACTCGGGACCGAGCGTCTCCGACTTCCTCGCGAACCCGCCGTACCCGAACTTCAGCCTCGACCAGGTGGCGGCAGTCGCGCTGCAGTACCAGGGCGTTCCATACGTCTACGGTGGCTCAAGCCCCGCAGGCTTCGACTGCTCGGGCCTTGTCATGTTCGTGTACGCGCAGTTCGGCATCAGCCTGCCGCACTCCTCGAGCGCACAGGGCAGCATCGGCACCGCGATCGACCCTGCGGCCGCCCTGCCGGGTGACGTTGTGGTTCTTGATGGCGGCGGTCACGTTGGCATCTACCTCGGCAACGGCCAGATGATCGACGCGCCCTACGAGGGCAAGCCGGTTCTGGTTCGTGCGATCTACTCGAGCGACTACTACATCGTGCGCTTCGGCATTTGAGTGGCCCGCTGTGCCGCGCCGGCGGCGCAGCGAGAGCTTAACTGCGGGCGAACGCTGGGTGAAGCGGCGCGCCACGAATTAGTTGCGTGCTCAAACTGCGTTACCCTGTAGCTCTTGGAGTTTCTACGAGTCTTCGGGAGAGCCAGTTGTTGAGAGAGCGCACCGTCCAAACCACGGACGCGCGTGCCTTCTTCTACATACGGCACAGCAGTCGGCAGTGCGCGAACACTCGCGCGCTCGGCAGTCAGGCATCGTCCCAGTGACGATGCCTTTTTGTTTGCCTGCTCGCTCCCCAGCATCCGGAAACTCCTCGAGGTAACACAGCGTCGAACGCCTGCAAGCCGTGCGGGCATTTTCGAGAGGATCCCGATGCGCACCCTAGTACTGAACGCGGGCTATGAGCCGCTCGCCGTCGTGTCCTTCAAGCGAGCACTCGTGCTCGTGATGAACCAGAAGGCGACGGTGATCGCAGCGGATGCGGAGCATCCGGTCTGGGGTTCGCACGGCGTGTGGGATCGGCCGTCTGTCATCATCCTGCGCCGCTACGTGCGGATCCCGAGTGGGCGCAGCGTGCCGGTGTCGAGGCGGGGCGTTCTGCGACGCGACGACCATCGCTGCGGGTACTGCGGGGCATCCGCCAGCACGATCGACCACGTCATGCCGCGTTCGCGCGGGGGCAAGGACTCCTGGGAGAACCTGGTCGCGTGCTGCCTCAAGTGCAACAACCTCAAGGGCGACCGCACGCCGGCGGAGATGAATTGGACGCTGCGGCTGAACCCGCGCACCCCGCACGGAACCACCTGGCTGGTGCGTGGCGTCGAGCGTTCGGAGCCGGATTGGGAAGAGTTCCTCGCGCCTGCCGCCTAGCCTGAGAATCAGCCGTTACCATTTCGTGAGAATTCGACTTTGGGCGGTGGATCGCGTAACGTCGTACGAGTCCCAACGCCCGGAGGGAAATTTTCTAGTGGCCGAAATTCAGGATCCCGATCAGTGGGACCCCTTCGGTTTCGGTGAACCCGAAGCCGGTACTGAGGCTTCGGCACCCCAATTTTCTTCGCGTCGCGCGGCCCGGGATGCCAAGCAGCCGGCCCACACGTCCCCTGCGGTCGTTCCTGCGGCCCAACCGGTCATCGCGCACATCGAGCCCGTCGTGGCTCCCGTGCAACCCGCCGCTGCCATCGAGGCCGAGCCCGAGATTGAGGCGGCCTGGTCGTTCGCTGACCTGATCGCCACCCCGGCCGCAGTCGAGCCGTCCGCTCCGCGCACCGACCCGGCATCGCGTGCATTCGAGGAGTTCCCGCTGCGCCGCTCGAGTGTTGCCGCCAAGCGGGCGGGCCGTGCGAAGCCGGTTCCCGCGAGCAAGAAAGCGGCCGCGCGCAAGGCATCCGCCACGACGACGCCGGGTGGACGCGTTCCCCGCAGCGGCGTCGTGTCGATCAAGGCTTTCGGTCCCACCACGAAGAAGAAGGTTCGCAAGAATCCGATCAGCGTGATGACCACCATGATCGCTGTGGCCGGCATGTTCGCCGTTGCCGGTCTCCCGGCCTATGCCACGACGCTCGACCAGAACGCGAAAGCCGACGACGCGAAGCTCGCCACCGACACGCAGTCGATCGTGGTGGACGCGTCGGTCGCCCCGCTGACCGCGCTGCGCGACGGCTACAACGCCACGACGCCGGAGCAGCTTGCGCAGATGTCGCGTGACGACGCCCGCGCGGCCCTCAACGAGGCGTACAACGCGTCGGGTGCTCGCGCCCTGGGTGACGACTACCCGTGGCCCTACGAGTTGGCTGACGTCGAGGGTGGCGGCCTGTCGCCCCTCAACTACTACTACCGCGAGTGCGTCGACTTCGTTGCCTGGCGCCTCAACCGCGACGCTGGCTCGTACGCCGCACCGTTCAAGTGGGTCTGGTCTAACCTGACCCCGAGCGGCGGAAACGCCTCGCAGTGGCTGTACGCCTGGCAGAACCACGGATGGCAGACCAGCAACACGCCGATCGCCGGCTCTGTGGCCTGGTTCAACGGCAACCACGTCGCCTACGTCACCCGCGTGAACGCCGACGGCACGGTCTTCATCGAGGAGTACAACCACGGCGGCACGCACGTCTACGGGCAGCGCACCATCCCGGCCTCCGACGTGGCGATGTTCCTCTACCCGCCGCCCAGCTAGGTTTACCGTTGGTCTCGTCTCGCTGGTCGAGGCGGAGCGTAGCGACGGTCTCGAGACCAAGCCCCCGCTAAACTCGTACCGCCAGCCTCTGTAGCTCAATGGAAGAGCAGTTCCGTCCTAAGGAAACGGTTGGGGGTTCGAGTCCCTCCAGGGGCACCA
>JBDUEC010000083.1:0-9331 GCA_040002655.1 Rhodoglobus sp.
CCGGCGGCGTGCTGCACCGGGTCCTGCTTGCGGGCTCGTCCGGCGCCGAGGCGCCACGCCGCGATTCCGAAGGGCAGCGCGCGCTGCTCCACCAGCACCCCGGCGCGGTCGGCTGTGACGACCTGGGATTCCGCGGCCGTCGGCAGCGCGGCATCCGGATCCCCACCCTGGGCCTGGATCATGCGGCGCCAGGTGTCCATGGCGCGACCGTCCTTCAGCGCGCCCGCAACATCGGCGTCGGGCTGGCCGGCCAGGGCGAGCATCTCGGTCGCCAGCGCGAGCGTGAGCTCAATGACATCCGCTGGCCCGCCGCCGGCGAGCACCTCGACGGACTCGCGCACCTCGTTCGCGTTGCCGATGGCGAGGCCGAGAGGCACGTTCATGTTGGTGAGCAAAGCCTTGGTGGCGACACCTGCGTCGTTACCGAGGCGCACCATGGTCTCGGCCAGCTCGCGGCTGCGCGCCGGGTCCTGCATGAACGCGCCGGAGCCGAACTTCACGTCGAGCACGAGCGCGCTCGTACCCTCTGCGATCTTCTTGCTCATGATCGAGCTCGCAATCAGCGGGATCGCCTCAACGGTGCCGGTGATGTCACGCAGTGCGTAGAGCTTGCCGTCGGCGGGAGCGAGCCCGGATCCCGCGGCGCAGATGACGGCCCCGACATCCACCAGCTGTTTGCGCATCTCCTCGTTGCTGATGTTCGCGCGCCAGCCGGGGATGCTCTCCAGCTTGTCCAGGGTGCCGCCGGTGTGCCCCAGCCCGCGGCCAGAGAGCTGTGGCACAGCGACCCCGAAGGATGCCACGAGCGGCGCCAGGGGCAGCGTGATCTTGTCCCCGACCCCTCCGGTCGAGTGCTTGTCTGTGGTCCGCTTGCCGAGGCCGTCGAAGCTCATTGTCTCGCCGCTCGCGATCATGGACTTCGTGAGATCGCGGATCTCCTCACGGCTCATGCCGTTGAGGAAGATCGCCATCGCCATGGCCGCCATCTGCTCGTCAGCCACGTAGCCGCGGGTGTACGCATCGATCAGCCAGGCGATCTGCTCGGTGCTCAGCGTGCCTTTGTCCCGCTTGGCGTGAATGAGGTCGACGACATCGAACGCCTCAACCACGGTAAGCCTCAAGCGTGCGCGGGCCGAAGGCGTCTGGCAGCACCTCATCGATCGTGCGGATGCCCGAGACCGTCTCGAGCAGCATGCCGTCAGCGGAATGTTCGAACAGCAGCTGCCGGCAACGCCCACACGGCATCAGGATGTTGCCGTGGCCATCCACACAGGTGAACGCCACGAGCTTGCCGCCCCCGCTCAGGTGCAGCGCAGACACGAGCCCGCACTCGGCGCACAGGGTCACTCCGTACGAGGCGTTCTCCACGTTGCAGCCCGAGATCACTCGGCCGTCATCCACAATCGCCGCGACGCCCACCGGAAAGTTGGAGTACGGCGCGTAGGCGTGGTCCCTCGCCTCCGCTGCGACAGCGCGCAGCGCGTCCCAGTCGATCTCAGTACTCATGACTTCACGTACGGCTTGCCGGACGCAGCGGGCCCACGCACCTGGCCGACCAGCCCTGCGACCGCGAAGATCGTCACGATGTATGGCAACATCAGCATGAACTCGCTCGGCACCGGCGAACCGATGATGCCGAGCACGCTCTGCAGTGCGGTGGCAAAGCCGAAGAGCAGCGCCGCGAACGTCGCCCGGATCGGATCCCAGCGGCCGAAGATCACCGCAGCGAGCGCGATGAAGCCCGCACCGTTTGTCATCTCCTTGGTGAACGAGCCGACCGCGCTGATGAAGAACGCACCGCCGAGTCCGGCGATGGCACCGGCGAGCGAGACGTTCCAGAAGCGGGTGCGGTTGACCTTGATACCCACTGTGTCCGCTGCCTGCGGGTGCTCACCGACCGCGCGGAGGCGGAGGCCCCAGCGGGTCTTGAACAGCCCGAACCAGACCAGCGCAACGGCTACGTACATGATGTAGACGACGATTGTCTGGCGGAACAGGGCGGGCCCGAGAATCGGGATCTCGCTCAGGAACGGAATGTTGATGCGCTCGAACTTGGGCGGCGAGTTGAGCAGTTCAGCGTTCGGCACCAGCACCTTCGAGTAGAAGAAGCTCGTGAGGCCGGTGACGAGCACGTTGAGCACGACGCCCACGATCACCTGGTCGACGATGTATTTGATCGAGAACGCTGCGAGCACGAACGACACCAGCACACCGGCGAGCATCGCACCCAGCAGGCCGACGATCGGTGAGTGGGTGAGCGACCCGATCACCGAAGCGGCGAACGCACCGCCGAGCAGCTGGCCCTCGATCGCGACGTTGACAACACCGACGCGCTCCGAGATGACACCGCCGAGCGCGCCGAAGATCAGCGGAGAACTCAGCCCGATCGTTCCGATCAGCAACCCCGGGATCGGAATGAGGTGACCAGCCGACGCCCAGGCGAGGAACGCCACCACGAACAGGAACGCGAAGACGATCGTGATCCAGAGCGGGGTCTTCCGCGCCCGGTACGCCAGGAAAGCGGATGCCAGCGCGCCGACGAACAGCGCGACCGTCACCACGATGCCGACCAGGGTGACATCCAGTTTGAGTTCCGGCAGCTGTATCAAGTCCGTGTCGGTGGACAGGCGGAACGTGCTGACGCCCGGCCGTGCGTTGACGACGAAGAGCAGCAGCGAGATCACTGCGAAGATCGCCAGGGCGATCGGCGGCTTCCAGTTGCGGATGGCGGCCTTCTCCAGCACGACGGGCGCACTCGATGGAATCCCGGCCTGGGTCACGGTGCTCACTTGGCCACCACCGCCTCCTCCTTCTTCTGGGGCTTCTGCGGACTGCTGGGGCGACGCGGAGCGAGCGGGATGCCCGGGTTCGGCAGCCGGAAGATCGAGCGCACCAGCGGCGGGGCCGCGATGAACAGCACAATGAGCGACTGGATCACGAGCACAATGTCGATCGGCACGTTCTGCGATGCCTGCATCGCGTAGCCGCCCGCCTTCAACGCCCCGAACAGGATGCCAGCGAAGAACACGCCGATGGGCCGGGACCGCCCGAGCAGGGCGACCGTGATGGCGTCGAACCCGATTCCGGCGTCGACCCCGGACGAGAAGCCGCTGGGGAACGTGCCGAGCGCCTGCTGCACACCAGCGAGCGCAATGAGGCCACCGGAGAGCAGCATCGCCCACACGTAGACGTTCTTCACGTTGATGCCGGCGACCCGAGCCGCGTTCGGGTTCTCGCCCACTGCGCGGAACTTGAATCCGAGGTTCGAGCGGTTCAGCAGATACCAGACGAAGGCGGTCGCGATGATCACGAAGATGAAGCCGATGTCGAGGTTGTAGCGGTCACCGAGCAGCGGCGGGTACGCCGCATTCGCGTCGATCGGTGGCGACTTCGGGTTGTTCGATCCTGGCGCCTGCAGGGCACCGGGCGTGCGGAGCAGGAACGAGATGAAGTAGTACGCGACGTAGTTGAGCATGATCGTCACAATCACCTCGTGCGCCCCCGTGCGTGCCTTCAGCAGCCCGACCAGACCACCCCAGATCGCGCCGGCGATGAGACCGGCGATCAGGGCGAGCAGCAGTCCAACGACCGGTGGAAGGTGGAAAGTGAAGCCGACGTACGCGGCAGCCGCTGCGGCCATGAGCATCTGGCCGCGGCCACCGATGTTGAACAGGCCCACCCGGAACGCGAGCGCGCTGCCGAGTCCGGCGCCGATCAGCGGCGTCGCGAACGTGAGCGTCTCGGTCAGCGGGCGGATGCCCGACGCGAAGTCCTCCTTGCGGAAGTTGTAGACCGACCCCTGGAAGAGCGCGACGTAGGCGCCGGAGACGGCCTTCCAGATCGCGGCGAACGTGTCGCCCGGACGAGAGAAGAAGTAGCCTGTCGCCGTCTTCACGTCGTCGTTGGTGAGCGCGATCAGGATGCCGCTGGCGACGAGCGCGAGCACGACGGCGAGCACAGAGACGAGCGCGCCACCCGTGGCGATTTCGCGCAGCAGGGTGCTGGCCTTCGACGGCGGAGCCACCGGAACAGTGCCCGGCTGGCCGGGTTCCTTGGGCGTCGGGGTCTGGCCCTTGACGGGCACCTGTTCGTCGGTCATGCTGCCACTCCCGCCGGCACTTCGCCCGCCATCATCAGACCGAGCACGTCTCTCGGGGTCGTGCCGGGCACGATCCCCACGATCCCGCCGCGGTACATCACGGCGATTCGGTCGGCCAGGGCAACGACCTCATCCAGCTCGGTGGAGACCACGATCACGGGAACTCCGGCGTCGCGGGCCGCGACGATCTGGGTGTGCACGAACTCGATGGATCCGACATCCAGCCCTCTGGTGGGCTGCGCCGCAACGAACAGGCGCAGGTCACGACTGAGTTCGCGGGCCAGCACGACCTTCTGCTGGTTACCTCCGGAGAGCCGACCAACGTGAGTTGCGATGCCCTGCGCCCTGATGTCGAACTCCTTGACCTTCTCCTCGGCGAATTCGGCGAGGTAGCCGAGCTGCAGCGAACCGAACTTCACGAAGGGCTCACCGTCGGCGCGGTCGAGCATGAGGTTCTCCGCGATCGTGAACTCCGCAACGAGCCCGTCTTCCTGGCGGTCCTCCGGGACGAAGCCGACCCCGGCGTTGAGCACGTGGCGCACGCTCACGTTGCGCAACTGCTTGCCGTCGAGGCGGATCTCTCCGGTGACGCGGGGCTGCAGCCCCATGATCGCCTCGGTGAGCTCGGTCTGTCCGTTGCCCTGCACGCCGGCGATCGCGAGGATCTCGCCGACCCGCACTTCGAAACTCACGTCGTTGACGACGATCTGGTTGCGGTGGTCGATCACCGAGAGGTGGTCGACCACGAGCGCGGGGCCGCCCGGCTTAGCGGGGCCCTTGTCAATGGTGAGGTCGACCGCGCGGCCCACCATGAGGGATGCGAGCTCCTCGTTGGTCGCGCTCGGCTTTGCCTCGCCCACGACCTTGCCGAGGCGGATGACCGTGATGCGGTCGGCGACCTCTCGCACCTCACGCAGCTTGTGCGTGATGAAGACGATTGAGGTGCCCGCCTCCTTGAGTTGGCGCATGATCGCCATCAGCTCGTCAGTCTCCTGCGGGGTGAGCACCGCGGTGGGCTCGTCGAACACGAGCACCTTCGCGTCCCGGGAGAGGGCCTTGATGATCTCGACCCGCTGCTGCACGCCGACCGGCAGATCTTCGACCAGGGCATCCGGGTCAACGTGGAAGCCGAAGCGCTCTGAAATCTCGTTGACGGCGGCGCGTGCTCCGGCCAGGTCGAGGAGCCCGCCGAACTTCGTGTCCTCGTGGCCCAGCATCACGTTCTCCGCCACCGTGAACACCGGAATCAGCATGAAGTGCTGGTGCACCATTCCAATGCCGGCGTTCATGGCGTCGCCAGGGCCGGCGAAGTGCTGCACCGTGTCATCGAGCAGGATCTCGCCCTCGTCGGCACGGTAGAGGCCGTACAGCACGTTCATGAGGGTGGACTTGCCTGCGCCGTTCTCACCGAGCAGGGCGTGGATCTCACCCGGCTCCACCGTGAGGTCGATGTGGTCGTTCGCGACCAGGGCACCGAACCTTTTGGTGATGCCACGGAGTTCGAGCTTCATACGAACCAATCTAGCCGCCGGTCGTCGTTGACCGGCCGCGCTGTCTCAAGGGTTAAGAGACTACGGGGAGGCCAGCGATGCTGGCCTCCCCGAGCCTGTTCTAACGGGCCGAGCTTGTTCTAATCAGGCACTACTTGGGCGTTGCCGGCGACTCGACCTTGATCGAACCGTCGATGATGCCCGCCTTGATGGTGTCCAGTTCCTTCTGCAGGTCCTTCGAGACCTTCGACTCGAAGTCGTGGAACGGCGCGATGCCGACTCCATCGTTCTTCAGGGTCCCGACGAACGGGGTGTTGTCGAAGTCACCCGTTGCGGCGCCGTTGATGACGTCCTCAACGCCGGCCTTGACGCCCTTCATGATCGAGGTCAGGAAGAGGTCCTTCAGGTCCGGGCTGGTGTTGTACACGTCGGCGTCGACTCCGATGAGGGCGATGTCCTTACCGGAGGTGCGGATGGCCTCACCGGCGCTCAGGAAGATCGGTCCACCAACGGGCAGGATGACGTCGGCACCCTGGTCGATGAGCGCGTTGGCCGCGTTCAGCGCTTCGGTGCCGGCCGCGAAGCCACCGGTGAATGAACCGGTCTGCGCCGCAACATCCCAACCGAGAACCTTGACGTCCTTGCTCTTCTGGTCGTTGTAGTACTTGACGCCGTCGGCGAAGCCATCCATGAAGATGGTGACCGGCGGAATCTGGATGCCACCGAAGGTACCGACGATGCCGGACTTCGAGTAGTCGGCCGCTGCGTAGCCGGCGAGGAACGCCGCCTGGGCGGTGTCGAACACGATCGGCTTGCCGTTGGTGACGTCGACCTTGCCGTCGAAGTCAGCGTCGAGGCCGTCGTCGATGATGGCGAAGTTGACGTCGGGGTTGGCGACAGCGGCCTTGAGGGTCGCGTCGGAGAGCAGGAAGCCGACCGTGACGATCAGGTTGCAGTCCTGCGAGACCAGGTTGTCGATGTTCGGGGCGTACGCGGCCTCGTCGTCGGACTGGATTGCGATCGGCTCAACGCCGAGCTTCTTAGCGGCCTCGTCGAGGCCCTCCTTGCCGAGCTGGTTGAACGACTTGTCGTCGAATCCACCGGAGTCGGAAACCATGCATGGGACGAAGTCGGGTGCCGCGGTGGCGTCGCCCTCGGACGCGTCAGGTGCAGCTGCGCAACCGGCGAGCAGCAGCGCGCTCGTTCCGGCCAATGCGAGACCGGCGAATACGGTCTTGCGAGAAGTGATTCTCAAGATGTCCTCCAAGGTGCTGCCCAACAGGATGAGCTGGGACTTAGTGCTGTACAGGTTACCGAATGTTACGCGAGCCGCGGAGGCCAAAAGGAGGCCGTCGCCTAAGAGTTACAAACCAGCGACCGCCCCGAAATCTAGCGGAAATGTACATCTCAGCGCCGTGATCCCGG
Organism: Rhodoglobus sp.; assembly: GCA_040002655.1. Classification (GTDB taxonomy): domain Bacteria; phylum Actinomycetota; class Actinomycetes; order Actinomycetales; family Microbacteriaceae; genus Rhodoglobus. Next base: position 7,015 of record JBDUEC010000083.1, read on the forward strand.
CCGGCCGGGACCGGGGTCAGAGAACGTCGGTGCGCCCCGACACTTTGAGGGCGTCGACGACGGCCTTGACGCGCTGGGCGTTCGCCGTGGTCGTGACGAGCAGGGCATCCGGGGTGTCGACGACAACGATGTCTGTGACACCGATCAGCGAGATGAGCCGACCGCTCTGGGCGATCACCACTCCGCTCGACGAGTCGGAGAGCACGCGGGCGTTCTCGCCGAGGATCGCCAGGTCGGACTTGCGACCACCGGAGTGCAATTTGCCGATCGAGGCGAAGTCGCCCACGTCGTCCCAGTCGAAGTCGCCGGGAATGACGACGAGACGCCCGGCCTTGGCGGCGGGCTCTGCCACGGTGTAGTCGATCGCGATCTTGGTGAGACCTGGCCAGACCGCATCGACGACCGCACCACGGCGCGGGGTGTCCCAGGCATCGGCGAGCTCGAGCAGCCCGGCAAGCAGCTCAGGGTCTGACTCGCCGATCTGCGCCAACAGCACGTCCGCTCGCGAGATGAACATGCCGCCGTTCCACAGGTAGTCGCCGTCGGCGACGTAGGCCTGGGCGGTGGCGAGGTCCGGCTTCTCGACGAATGAATCGACCGCGACCGCACTCGGCGCTCCGCCGATTTCGATAGCACCACCGCAGTGGATGTAGCCGAAACCGACGGCTGGTTCGGTGGGGGTGATCCCGATCGTGGCGATGTAGCCGGCGTCGGCGGCCGCTGCGGCCTCGACCACGGCGGCCCGGAACCGCCGGGTGTCGCGGATGACGTGGTCGGCCGCGAACGAACCGATGATGACATCCGGCTCGCGCTTGGCCAGGATCGCGGCGGCGAGGCCGATCGCGGCGGACGACTCCTTCTGCTCGCTCTCAAGTACCACATTGTGATCGGCCAGGTCGGGAAGTTGAACTTCGACGGCCGCACGATGAGCCCGACCGGTGACCACCATGATGCGGTCCACGCCGGAGAGCGGCACCAGCCGGTCCCAGGTGTCCTTGAGGAGGGTCTGCCCAGAGCCGGTGAGGTCGTGCAGGAACTTCGGCGCGTCTGCGCGGGAGAGCGGCCAGAGCCGCGAACCGACGCCGCCGGCAGGGATCACGCTGTAGAAGCGGTCGATGCTTTTTGCGGGGGTGGCCATGCGACCAACCCTAGACTTAATGCGCCATTCACCCTCCCGTCACTCCCTCTGCGTAACCTCTGCGGCATGCGCGTTGCGATTGTCAGCGAGAGCTTCCTGCCCACTGTCAACGGCGTCACCAACAGTGTCTGCAAGGTGCTCGATCATCTGCAGGCCAACGGACACGAGGCGATCGTGATCGTGCCGGCAGCCGGCGCTCCGAAGAGCTACGCCGGATTCCCGGTGCACGAGGTGCCCGCGTTCGCCTACCGGCAATTTCCGGTGGGCCTGCCGAATCCCATGGTGCAGAAGCTGATCGCGGACTTCGCGCCTGATGTGGTTCACGCGGCATCCCCATTCCTGCTCGGCGCCCAGGCGATCGCCGCGGGCGGGCGGCTCGGCATCCCCACGATTGCGATCTTCCAAACGGATGTCGCCGGCTACGCCCGCAGGAACCACCTGGGCGCAGCCACCCGCTTCGCCTGGCGCGTTGTGCGGTGGATCCACGAGGGGGCGGACCTCACGCTCGCGCCGTCGAGTGCTTCGGTGGCGGATCTGGAGGGAGCTGGCATCCAGCGCATCGAACGCTGGGGCCGTGGCGTCGACCTCACGACCTACCACCCGCGCAACCGGTCGTCGGCCTCCGTGCAACTGCTCCGTCGGCGCATGGCTCCTGGCGGGGAGACCATCGTGGGCTACGTCGGTCGAATCGCCCCGGAGAAGCAGGTGGAGCGGCTCGCCGGGCTACGCGGGCTCCCCGGCATCCACCTCGCCATCGTCGGGGACGGCCCATCTCTCGTCCCACTCAAGCGCGAGCTCAAGGGCATGCCGGTGAGCTTCCTCGGAAAACTCACCGGTGGCGAACTGGCGGCCGCGTATGCCAGCTTCGACCTGTTCGTGCACACCGGCACCGAAGAGACCTTCGGTCAGACGATTCAGGAGGCACACGCCAGTGGGCTCCCGGTGATCGCCCCGCACGCGGGCGGACCGATCGACCTGGTCGACTCCGGAACCAACGGCTTTCTGTTCGACCCAACGGATGCCGCCATGTTCCGAGCCAGGGTCGCGCTGCTGTCGCGCGACCGCGAATTGCGTTCCCGCATGGGCGAGGCCGGCCGACGCGCAGTGCTCGACCGCTCGTGGGGGTCGATCTGCGACGAACTGGTTGGGTACTACGAGTCCGCGATTGCGGCGCGGGTG
>JBDUEC010000084.1:0-9320 GCA_040002655.1 Rhodoglobus sp.
GCGACACCCATGAGCTCGCCCCACTCGCTGCCCTGGAAGCGGAAGCGATACTCGATGTCGACCGTGCGCTTCGAGTAATGGCTGAGCTTCTCCTTCGGGTGTTCGTAGAGGCGCAGGTTGTCCGGGTTGATGCCGAGATCGGTGTACCACTTCAGCGACTCGTCGATCCAGTACTGGTGCCACTGCTCATCCGTGCCGGGCTCGACGAAGAACTCCATCTCCATCTGCTCGAACTCGCGAGTGCGGAAGATGAAGTTGCCAGGCGTGATCTCATTGCGGAACGACTTGCCCACCTGGCCGATACCAAATGGCGGCTTCATGCGCGCCGCGCCCATCACGTTCGCGAAGTTCACGAAGATTCCCTGCGCGGTCTCGGGGCGGAGGTAGTGCAGGCCCTCCTCGTTGTCCACCGGGCCGAGGAACGTCTTCAGCAGGCCCGAGAAGTTCTGCGGCTCTGTCCAGGAGCCGGCCTGGCCGGTGTCCGGGTCCTTGATGTCGGCGAGGCCATTGACCGGCGGATGCCCGTGCTTCTCCTCGTATGCCTCGAGCAGGTGGTCCGCACGGTAGCGCTTGTGGGTGTGCAGCGATTCGACGAGCGGATCGGAGAACACCTCGACGTGCCCGGACACCTCCCAGACGCGCTTGGGCAGGATGACGGCCGAATCGATGCCGACGACATCCTCACGGCCCTGCACGATGGTCTGCCACCACTGCCGCTTGATGTTCTCCTTGAGCGCTGTACCGAGCGGCCCGTAGTCCCAGGCGGAGCGGGATCCGCCGTAGATCTCCCCGGACTGGAAGACGAAACCCCTGCGCTTGGCGAGGTTGATGACGGCGTCGAGATTGCTGGGGGTTGCCACGTGGTGCTCCAATTGTCAGCCGAGCTGGGTGCCCGGTCGGCGAACCGCCAGTCTACCGATGCACGAAGACCCGGCTCAGCGCAGCGCCTTCACGACGGCCGCGACATCCGCTTCGTCATTCCAGATGTGGAAGGAGGCACGCAGGCGACCGGCTCGGCCGGAGGCCTTGATGCCGGCGTCGATCAGTTTCTGCAGGTCGGAGCGGTCTGGGTCGGCCCAGGTCACGATGGCGCGGTGCTGTTGCTCGATTCCGAGGGCGTCGCAGAGCTGGTCGCCCAGCCCCGAGGTGTAGGCCCAGACCTCGGCGATATCGAGCTCGGAGAACATGCGGATGACCGGCTCCGCTCCCACCCAGGCCGGCCAGGCCGGGGAGACATCGAAGCGGCGCGCACCGGTCGCGAGGTGCATGTCGGGACCGTAGCAGGACTGCCACACGTCATCTCCCGCGTACCAGCCCGCCTGCAGCGGGGTCATGAGCGGGTCGAAGCGGTCGCTCACCGTCATGAACGCCACTCCGCGCGGCGAGCACAGCCACTTATAGGTGTGGCAGACGGTCACGTCGAACATGTTGGCATCCACCGGATGCACGCCAGCAGCCTGGGTGAAGTCGCAGAAGGTGTAGGCGTTGTGCGTGGCAGCGGCAGCAACGATTGCAGCGGCGTCGGAAAGCACTCCGGTGGCCGACTGGATCAGCGAGAACACGACGAGCCAGGTGTCGTCAGTGATCGAGGCGGCAAGATCCTCCAGTGGCACTGCACGCACGCGGATGTCCGTGCGCGCCAGGAACGGGAACATGATCGAGCTGAAGTCGCCATCGATGCACAGCACCTCGGCCCCGGCCGGCACTGCCGCGGCAACCAGGCTGGTCATCACACTGGTCTGGGAGCCGGTTGCGACGTTGTGCGGGTCGATGCCGACGAGCTTCGCGTAGTGGCCGCGGGTGCGCTCGATGACCGCGTCGTAGTCCTGCGGGTCGCGCTGGGCGCTGGCCCAGAGGTCGATGTCGCGCTTCTGGGCGTCGACCGTGTCTGTGGTCGCAATTCCGATGGACGCCACGGCGAGAAACCCGTGCCCGGCGGTGAACTGGCCCATGGCGCTCCGGAGCGCCGGCGAAACGGTCTCGCGGGTGAGCTGCTGCGTGGAAGTCATGACTCCATTGTCACGCGCGCACTTGCGCAGTGTCCCGGGTCGCGGGCGCCACTTTATTGCGATTCCCGGCAAAATCGCGGCGGATTATTGCGCGGCTCGCGGGGATGGCTACCCGCGAAGGATGGCTACTCGCCCTGGATTGCCGAGAGCGCGTGGGCGCGCTCGATGATGCGCACCACCTCGAGGGCATCGCGCGGGTCCACAGGGGGTGGCGCGCCGTGCTGCAGCGTCGCGGCCACGCCGGCGTAGAAGGCCGGGTAGTCGCCACGTTCTGTGGGCACGCGGGTGAGGCCGACATCCGACCCGTCGATGCCGACAGTTCCCCACTCGGACTCCGGCGTCACGCCGTAGCCCTCCGTACCGGGCCACTGGCGCAGCTTGAGTGCGGGTTCCTGGTTGTCCAGCCCGTAGACGGAGTACGCGCTCTCAGAGCCAAGCACCCGAAAACGCGGGCCACTCTGCCCGGCGGCACGGCTGACGGTGATGTGCGAGCGCACACCGCCGGTGTGCAGCAGGGAGATGAATGCGTCGTCCTCGCTGGCACTGTTGGCGCGCACCGTCTGCAACTCGGCGGCCTCGACGGTCGCTGGCCCGAAGAGCTGCAGCGCCTGGTCGACCAGGTGGCTGCCGAGGTCGTAGGTGATGCCGCCGCCCTGCGCAATGGTGGTGGTGTCCTGCCAGCGGTCGCGGGTGGGTCCGCCCCACCGCTCGAACGTGGACTCGAAACGGTGGATGTCGCCGAGTGCGCCCTCCGCAAGAAGCTTGCGCACCGTGAGGAAGTCGCCGTCCCAGCGGCGATTCTGGAAGACGATGACCGCCCTACCCACCTCCTCGCCCTTCGCGATGAGCTTCTTGGCATCCACGACCGTCGGAACGAACGGCTTGTCGATCACGATCGCGGCACCGGCCGAGAGCGCAGCGAGGCCCTGCTCCAGGTGGGTGTGCGCCGGGGAGGCGAGGATGACGAGATCCAGTTCGCCGGCGCGAGCGAGGAGCTCCGCGGGGGTCGACACGATTGTCGCGCCCGGGTGGTGGGCTGTGGCATCCGCTGCCCGCTCGGGATCACTCGTGGCGATGAGGTCGAGCGAGAACGCGGGGTTCGTCTCGACGAACGGGGCGTGGAAGACGCGGCCGGCGAGGCCGAAACCGATGATGCCGGTTCTGATCGGGGTGGTGGGCATCAGGTCAGACTAGTTGGCCGCGGTGCCGCCCGAAAAACTGAGGGATGCAACGGCTGCGACCGCCCTGCGGAGTTCGCCCGCGACTTCGGTGAGTTCGGCGGCCGTGGTGTCGGCACCGAACGTGAACCGCACTGCGGTCTGGGCGACTGCCGGCTCGACACCCATCGCGAGCAGCACGTGCGAGGGCTCGTCGCTGCCTGCAGCACAGGCTGACCCGCTCGAGCACACGATGCCGTGGCGCCCGAGCTCGAGCAGAAGTGCCTCCCCGCTCGTGCCCGGAAACACGAATGAGGCGCTCGCCGGCAGCCGCGGGCTCCGTGGGCCCGTGAGCCGGGCTCCGGGCACGGTTGCCAGAACCTCGTCGATGAAGGCATCCCTGAACGCTGCGACGGCTTGGGCACGGGTCGGATCGGCCAACCTCACCGCGGCCGCGAGACCGACCGCACCTGCCACGTTCTCTGTGCCCGAGCGGCGCCCGCGCTCCTGCCCACCGCCGTGCAGTACCGGCTCGAGCGGAACCCGTCCGCGCACGAACAGTGCTCCAACGCCCTTCGGCGCCCCCAGCTTGTGCCCGGAGAAGCTGAGCGCGTCCACACCGAGCCGCGAGACGTCTAGGTCGAGCCAGCCCGCGGCCTGCACCGCGTCGGTGTGCATCGGAATGCCCAACGGTTTCGCCAGCGCCGCGATCTGAGTGATCGGCTGGATCGCGCCCACCTCATTGTTCGCGTACATCACCGAGACGAGGGTGGTGTCCGGGCGAAGAGCGGATGCCACCTCACCGAGATCCACGAGGCCGTCGCCGCCCACCCCGAGCACCGTCACCTCGAAGCCGTGGTACTTCTCCAGGTAGGCGCAGGACTCCAGCACCGCCTGGTGTTCAACAGCAGTCGTGACAATGTGTCGGCCGCGCGGGTTGCCGAGCGCGATCCCCTTGACGGCCAGGTTGTCGGCCTCGGTTCCACCCGACGTGAACACGATCTCGGATGCGCGGCAGCCGAGCCATTCCGCGACCGTCGCGCGGGCATCTTCGAGCGCGGTGGCCGCCGACTCCCCCAGTTCGTGATGACTCGACGGGTTGCCGAACTCGCCGGTCAGGTACGGCCACATGGCCTGGAGAACCTCGCGGCGAACCGGGGTTGTCGCCGCGTTGTCGAGGTAGATCATGCGAGCACCGTGACGTCGAGCCCGAGGTCGAGGGCACGCACGCTGTGGGTCAGCGCACCGACCGAGATTACGTCCACCCCGGTCGCTGCAATCGCGGCGACGGAGTCCAGGTTCACCCCGCCGCTGGCTTCCACCAGCGCCCGACCGGCCACGATCGCCACGCCCCCGCGCAGCTGGTCGGGCGTGAAGTTGTCGAGCATGATCGTGTCGACGCCAGCCGAGATCACGGGTTCGATCTGGTCGATCCGGTCCACCTCCAACTCGAGGTGCGTGGTGTGGCCAATGTGTGCTCGGGCCTGCCGGATGGCGGTGCCAAGATCAACGCCCGCCGCGGCGAGCACCGCGAGGTGGTTGTCTTTGGCGAGCACTGCGTCAGAGAGCGAGAAGCGATGATTGTGTCCGCCGCCGTCCCGCACCGCCTGCCGCTCCAGGATGCGCAACCCGGGCGTGGTCTTGCGGGTGTCCACGATGCGCGCGCGGGTGCCAGCCACCGCCTCGACGTAGCGGGCGGTCTGCGTTGCGATGCCGGACATCCGCTGGCTGAGATTTAGTGCGATGCGTTCGGCGCGCAGCACCGAGCGGGCGCTGCCCTCAACTCGCGCGAGCACCGTTCCCGCCTTGAAGGGGTTTCCGTCGGCTGCGAGCACCTCAACCCGCGCCTCGCTGTCAACCAACAGGAACACACGCGCGAACACGTCGATGCCGCTCAGGACGCCGGGCTCCCGCGGCACCAGCGTCGCGGTCGCGCGCGCCGTGGCCGGCAGGAAGGCCTCGGAGGTCACGTCGCCCCACGGCGCGTCCTCAGCGAGGGCACGCAGGATGATGTCGTCGATTGCTGCCTGGGTCATCGGGCTGCCTCCAGAAGGTCGGCGTTCACGGGAAGGGCCCAGGCCAGCGAAAACTCCAACTCGTCGCTGGTCTCGGGAAAATCGCTGCGATCGTGGGCTCCGCGGGACTCCTCGCGCGCCAGTGCGGCGTGCACCGTGATGCGCGCAAGATCCAGCAGGTTGGCGACTTCGCCAGCGTCCACGTCGTCGCCCTCTGCACGCCAGTCGGCCAGCGTCGCCTGCGCTGAACGCAAGCCAGCGAGTGAACGCTCGAGGCCAACCAGGCGCCACATGAGGTGCTGGATCTCGGCGCGAGTCACCGGGATCGTGCCGCGCTCGGCAGTGGGCACCTCCGCCAGGAATGTGCGACGGCCGACCGCGGCATCCACCGGTTCTTCGTCGAGCGCGTCGGATGCCCGCCACGCGAACACCAGCGACTCCAGCAGCGAGTTGGAGGCCAGGCGGTTCGCACCGTGCACGCCAGTGCACGCGGCCTCGCCCACCGCGAACAGACCCGGCAGCGAGGTTCGGCCGGCGACATCCGTGCGGATGCCGCCCATCCAGTAGTGCGCCGCCGGAGTCACCGGAACGGGCTCGATCGCCCAGTCGAAGCCGTGCTCGGCGCAGACCCGGGTGATGCCGGGGAACCGCTCGGCCAGGTACTCGCGCCCGAGAGCGGTCGCGTCGAGCATGACCGGACGCCCACCCTGGCGCTCCATCGCGGCGGCGATCCCGCGGGCGACGACGTCGCGCGGCGCGAGTTCGCCGTCCGGGTGCACGTCGAACATGAACCGGCGGCCGTTCTCGTCGAGCAGCACGGCGCCCTCGCCGCGCACCGCCTCGGAGACCAGCGGGTTGCCCGGAACGTCGAGCGACGTGGGGTGGAACTGGTAGAACTCGACGTCGGCGAGTTCGGCTCCGGCGCGCCAGGCGGCGGCAACCCCGTCGCCGGTCGTCACGGTGGGATTGGTGGTGTGGGCGTACAACTGGCCGGCACCGCCGCTGGCCAGCACGACGACGTCGGAGTGGATGACGCGCGGGCCATCCGGTCCGATCACGTCGACACCGATCACGCGTCCGTCGCGCACGACGAGGTCACGCATGAAGGTGTACTCGTGCACCTCGACCGCGAGGGCGCGCACCGCACGCAGCAGGGCGACCTCGATCGCGAGCCCGGTGGCATCCCCGCCGGCATGGATGACGCGGCGCGCCGAGTGCGCGGCCTCGTGCCCACGGGCCAGCTCACCGTTGATCCTGTCGAACTCCACGCCGAGTGCGATCAGGTCGCGCACTCGCTGCGGACCTTCCTCGCACAGCACCTCGACGGCAACCGGATCGCACAGGCCGGCACCCGCTCGCAGGGTGTCCGTGATGTGCGACGCGACGCTGTCGTCCGGGAACAACGCAGCGGCAATGCCGCCCTGGGCGTACTTCGTGTTGCTCTCGGCGAGTTCCGACTTCGTGATGAGTATCACGTCGTGATTCCCGCTCGCGCGGTAGGCGGTGATGAGCCCGGCGATGCCGGTGCCGACGACGACGATTCTCATGGTCGAGCCGCCAGCATGCGCTCGAGGGCGACTCTGGCGTCGGCCGCGACGGCCTCCGGCACAGTGATCTGGTTCACCACGCGCCCCGCGACCAGTTCCTCAAGCACCCAGGCGAGGTAGCCAGGGTGGATGCGGTACATCGTCGAGCAGGGGCAGACCACCGGATCCAGGCAGAAGATCGTGTGCTGCGGGAACTCCGCCGCGAGCCGGTTGACCATGTTGATCTCGGTGCCGATCGCGAAGGTGGTCGGCTCGGTCGCGGCGGCGACGGCCGTGCGGATGTAGTCGGTCGAGCCCGCCTCATCCGCGGCATCCACGACCGCCATCGGGCACTCCGGGTGCACGATCACGCGAACCCCCGGGTGCTCCGCCCGTGCACGGTCCACCTGGTCGACCGTGAAGCGCTTGTGCACACTGCAGAACCCGTGCCAGAGGATCACCTGGGCCCGCTCGACCTCGGCGACCACGTTGCCACCGAGCGGCTTGCGCGGGTTCCACATCGGCATCCGCTCGAGTGGGATGCCCATCGCCTTCGCGGTGTTGCGCCCCAAGTGCTGGTCGGGGAAGAACAGCACCCGCTGCCCGCGTTCGAACGCCCATTCAAGCACGGTTGCTGCGTTCGAGCTGGTGCACACGATGCCTCCGTTGCGGCCGCAGAATCCCTTGAGCGCGGCCGAGGAGTTCATGTAGGTGACGGGGATGATCGGAACGTGACCGTCGGCATCCGGTTCCGTTCCGTAGATCGCGGTGAGTTGCTCCCAGCACTCCTCCACCGAGTCGATGTCGGCCATGTCGGCCATCGAGCAGCCCGCCGCGAGATTCGGCAGGATGACGCTCTGCCCCGGCTGCGCGAGGATGTCCGCGGTCTCCGCCATGAAGTGCACCCCGCAGAACACGATCGCCTCGGCGTTCGGAACCGTCTGCGCCGCGTTCGCCAGCTGGAACGAGTCGCCCAGGAAGTCGGCGTGCTGCACGACCTCGTCGCGCTGGTAGAAGTGGCCGAGGATGACGACGCGCTCCCCCAGCGTCGCCTTCGCGGCGCGAATCCGCTCGTGCAGTTCGTCGTTGGACGCGCGCTGGTACTCCACCGGCAACTGCCCTTGGCGCGGTGACCCGGTGGGGATCACGTCACCCATTGACGCACCGGGACCGTAGCCGGGCGTGCCGAGGTCGAATGTCCACGGGCCGTCGGCCAGCTCGGGCGCGCAGGTCTCCCCCGGCGCCGCGACGATGAGGGTGTCAACTGATGTCATGGTCGATCCTTGCTGAGTGGTCCGTTGTCGACGAGCTCGATGGTCTCGTCGTAGCGATAGAGCCGGGGTGGGCGATGGCGACCGCCCGAGACGACGGCGTCGGTGGGAACGAGGGTGCCGGACGACTCCACCTGCCGCCGGAAGTTCGCGGGATCGAGCGAGCGCTGCAGCACGGCTTCGTGCACCTCGCGCAGGTCGGCGAGGGTGAAGGTCTCGCCGAGGAAAGCGCGGGCGATGCGGCTGTACTCGACCTTCGTGCGCATCCGCCACAGCGCGTAGTCGACGATCAGGTTGTGGTCGAAGGCGAGTTCAGGCAGGTCGTCCGCGGCGAACCAGCGCACATTGTCGCCCTCGGTGGCGCGCTCGGCCTCGTCGGGGCGCACCAGCGCCCAGTAGACGACCGACACGACACGTCCGGCGGGCGAGCGGTGCACGTCGCCGAATGCGTAGAGCTGCTCGAGGTAGGCGGGCTCGAGGCCTGTCGTCTCGAGCAGGTCGCGTGCCGCGGCATCCACGAGGCTCTCGTCGGGGGAAACCCAGCCGCCGGGCAGCGCCCAACGGTTCTCGAAGGGCTCAGCGATGCGGCGCACCAGCGGGATCCAGAGCGCACTCAGGCCGGTTTCGGCATGCGGTCGAAGCGCGAAGATCACGGTCGAGACCGCGAGCGAGATGCCCTGCTGTGCGTCTGCCATCAGTGGTCCGATCAGTAAAGGTCATCGCGACCTGAACTGATCCTAACACTTAGAGTCGGGATGACCAAAACGCGTGCTCCGCGCTCACCGGTTGCCTTGGTCGTCGGCTCTCGGGCTCGCCGGAATGCCTCGGTGCCTCCCGCTCGGCGGTCACGGAAATTCAGGAATTCGGCTCTCGAAAGCACTCAAATGGCTGCACAGCGCCCAGCGGATCGCGCAATTCCTGAATTTCCGACAGGAACGCGATCACGCAAGCGCATGCCCGGCGGCATCCGTTAGGCGCTCGGCGCGTCGATCGCACCGCCGAAGCGCCGATTGCGTGCGGCGTAGGTGGAGATCGCCTCCCAGAGGTCCACACGGGTGAAGTCCGGCCACAGGGTGTCGAGAAAGACCATCTCGGCGTACGCGCTCTGCCACAGCATGAAGTTGCTGGTGCGCTGCTCGCCGGAGCTGCGCACGAACAGGTCCACGTCGGGCAGGTCCGGTGCGTAGAGGTGCCGCTGGATCGCCTTCTCGGTGACACCGGACGGCTTCAGCCTGCCCGCAGCGACCTCGTCTGCGATCGCACGCACGGCATCCGTCAGCTCGTTGCGACCGCCGTAGTTCACGCACATCGTCAGGGTCAGAACGTCATTGCCCGCGGTGAG
>JBDUEC010000085.1:0-9206 GCA_040002655.1 Rhodoglobus sp.
GAGCCCATCGCCCCTGAGGTCTCCGAGTTTGACCGGTTGTTTCAGGACCCCGTCGAGAACGAGCCCGCCGACGAGGCGCCCGCATCTCAGACCTGGGTGATCGACGCCGACCCGGTGGCCGCTGAGCCCGCTGCGGCTCTGCCACCGCTCATCGAACCACCCGCCGCGTGGAACGCCGAGCCCGCCCCGGTCGGTCTGCTGCCCGAGCCCGTGAATGTCGGACCAGAGCCGATCGGAATCCACACAGCCGCCGTGGAGACGGAATTTTCTGCAGCGGAGCCCGAAGTCGCAACTGTGGAGCCGCAGTTCTCCTCGGCAGAGCCTGAGTTCTCCTCCGTAGAGCCTGAGTTCTCCTCCGTAGAGCCGGAGTTCTCCTCCGTAGAGCCCGAGCACCCCGCACTCGAGCCAGAACGTGAGCCTGAGCCCCGGTCGGCAGAGCAGGAGCCGCTGCCCGAACTGGTGGTCGAGCCGGAGCCCGAGATGGCTGTCGAACCGGAACCCCTGCCGCCCGTTCCCCAGTCACCGTTCGCGCCGCCGCCTTTGGTCGAGCCGCCGAAGTACGGGTTGCCACCGGTGGCCGATCCCTTCGCTCCGGTTGACACCGCCGACACGGTCACGACCGACGTGCAGGCACCCGCCGTCGACGTGCCGGCCACGGCATCCGCTTTCAGTTTCGATGAATTGCTCACTGGCGAGGTGAGCGAGGAGCCGGCCCGAGCGGACGAGACACCCTCGCCCGAGACCGACCCGGCGCAGACCATCTTCCTCGAGCCGTTGCCCGTGCTGGACGCCGACGCCGTGCCGGTGACCACCGGCTCGATCTCCGTGATCGACCAGGCCTACGAAGAGGAGCTGCCCGACGACGTCGACGAGACCGACCGGGCCTTCGTGGCCCCCGGTCCTGTAAGCGTTGACACCGCCGGTATCGCGGTTGTACCCGCGCCGCTGGCGGCTCCGTCTGGACCAATCTCCACCATCCGCGTTGCTCCGGAGGAGGTCGTGCTCGCTGACAACGAGCCGAAGAGCCCCGGTGTATTCAGCCTTGAGGAGAGCGGCCTCGAGCCGACGCCCCTCGACCAGCGGGTCGGCCGCGCGGCCCGGCTGTTCTGGCTGTGGTTCGCCGCGAACTCCTCGGTGATCAGCCTTGCGCTCGGTGCGGTGATCTTCTCACTCGGCATCAGCCTGCGGCAGGCGATCGTTGCGGCCCTCGCGGGTGTCGCCATCTCGTTCCTGCCCCTCGGCCTCGGCACGCTCGCGGGCAAGCGCAGCGGGCTGCCGACCATGGTGGTGTCGCGGGCGACCTTCGGACTGGTGGGCAACATCCTGCCGGCCCTCCTTGCCCTGGTCACGCGACTGTTCTGGGGTGCTGCCCTGCTCTGGATCCTGGCCATCTCGGTTACCGCCGTGCTCACCGGAGGCCGCATCAGCGGGGGACTCAGCGAGTTCCAACTCACGATCATCGCCCTCGCGGTCGCATTCCTGCTCGCGCTGCTGATCGCATTCGTCGGCTACCACCTGATCGCGCGCATCCAGTTGATCCTGAGCATCCTGTCGGGTGTGCTGGTCGTGGGCCTCATCGTGTTGACCGCGAACCGAATCAGCATTTCGACCGCGCTGACCACGCCGGACGGCCCGTGGATTCTCGCCGTGACCGGCGCCGTGCTCGTCTTCAGCTTCGTTGGCCTGGTCTGGGCGAACAGCGGCGCCGATATCGCCCGGTACCAGCGCTTCAGCTCCTCCGGTGCTGGCTCGATGCTGTGGGCCACGTTCGGTGCGACGCTGCCCGCATTTGCCCTGATCGCCTACGGCGCACTGCTGGCTGCCTCCGACCCGAAGCTGGCGACCGGCCTCGTCACCAACCCGATCGGTGCAATCGCCGGGATGCTGCCGCTCTGGTACCCGATCCCGCTGATCGCCGCGGTCGGCCTCAGCCTGCTCTCGGGAGTGATCATCACCCTGTACTCCGGCGGCTTCGCCCTGCAGGCGATCGGTATCCGCGCACCGCGCCAGTGGTCCATCGTGATCGTCGGCGTGCTTCTGCTCGGCGTCGCGTTCCTTCTGGTGCTCGGTGTAGGCGGTGGAATCCAGGAACTGGTTCGGGATGTCGCCACTACACTCGCCGTGCCCACTGCGGCCTGGGCCGGCATCTTCGCCGCCGAGCTCATGATCCGCAATCGACGCTTCGAGACGGACTCGCTGCTCAAACGCGGCGGTGTCTACCCAGACGTGCGCTGGCTGAACCTGCCGATGCTCATCATCATCACCGTTGTCGGCCTCGGGTTCACGAGCGCGACTGTCGGCTGGCTGGGCTGGGAGGGGTACCTCTTCACCGCGGTCGGGGTCCCGCTCGACGGTGACCTGGCGGCGAGCGACCTCGGCGTGCTCGTGGCGCTCGTGCTCGGGCTGCTGACGCCGATTCTCGGTGGCATTCCGGCCATCCGCAAGCAGGAGAGCATGCGGGTCTGACCTCGAGGCCGCGAATAGACTGGCGGGGTGCCCCTGTCCGTCGCTGAAGTCAACGCCGTAGTCGAACGGCTGTGGCCGATGGCGGGAGCTGAGTCATGGGATGCGTCCGGCCTGATCGCGGGGGACCCGGCAGCGCCCGTCGCGTCGATTCTGCTCGCCGTGGATGCCGTCTCCGACACCGTGGACGAGGCGGTCGACCTCGGCGTGGACCTGCTCATCGCTCACCACGCGCTCCTCCTGCGCGGTGTCACGACCGTGGCCGGCGACCGTTACAAGGGCGCAGCGCTCTCGAAGCTCATCAAGGCCGACTGCGCACTCATCGCCGCCCACACCAACGCGGATGTCGTGGCGACCGGCACGTCGGCCACCTTCGCGACGAAGCTGGGGCTGGTCGACCAGCGTCCCATCGTGCCTGGCACAGACCCCGCGCTCGGCATCGGACGAGTCGGCAGGCTGCCCGAACCCACCACCGTGGGGCGACTGGCGCGCCTGCTCGCGACGATTCTGCCGGCGACCGCCAGCGGCATCCGGGTGTCGGGCGACTTCGATGCTGCCGTGACCACGGTTGCGCTCTGCGCCGGCGCCGGCGACGCCTACCTCTCCGAGCCTGCGGTTCTGGCCGCCGACGTGTATGTGACCTCTGACCTGCGGCACCATCCGGCCTCCGAGGCGAGGGAGAACGCACTCCTTGCTGGCGGCCCCGCCCTCATCGACGTGTCACACTGGGCGAGCGAATGGCTCTGGCTCGAGACCGCGGCGAACGAGCTCCGCGCCGCACTGCCCGGAGTGACCGTGACGGTCAGCGAACTCCGCACCGACCCGTGGGACTTCGCGATCGTGCAGTAGCGCGACGCACACGAGAGAACAGGTACGAAAAACATGGCCCTCACAGCCAGCCCGGATGACCAGGCGCTGCTCCTCGACCTGCAGGCGCTCGATACCAAGCTCCAACAGCTCGATCACCGCGCCAAGGGTCTTCCCGAGCACGCGGTGCTCGTTGACCTCGCGAAGCAGTCGGAGGCCATTCGGGCGACGTTCGCAGAGCAGTCCGGTACCTGGGAAGACGCGAAGATCGAGCTCTCCCGCGTCGAGTCAGATGTTGCCGTCGTCGAGGCGAGAATCGCGCGCGACACCGAGCGGCTGCAGGGCAGCTCCTCGGTGAAGGATGTCGCCGCCTTCGAACAGGAGATCACGGCTCTGAAGAAGCGCCAGAACGATCTCGAGGAGATCGAACTCACCGTGATGGAGAAGCTCGACGAGGCCGAGAAGGCTGTGGCGGGCACCCGCGCGCAGCTGGAGGCACTGCAGGGCCAGGTCGCCGCCGCCGAGGCGACCAGGGACGACGCCCTTGGCGCTCTCGACTCCGAACGCACCAACGCGACGGCCAATCGCCGAACGATCGAGGGCAAGGTTCCGGCCGACCTGCTCGCGCTGTATGAGAAGCAGCGCGCCCGCTACGGCGCGGGCGCTTCGCACCTGCGCGGTGGCGTCTCGACCGCCAGCGGCGTGAAGCTGAACTCCCACGACATGCAGCTAGTGCGGGCTGCGGCGCCCGAGGACGTGCTGCTGTGCCCGGAGTCGAGCGCCATTCTGGTGCGAACCGCCGAGTCCGGCCTCTAGACCGAGCCGACTGTCGAGGCGGCGGAGCCGGTCTCGAGACCCGCGCTCTCAAGGGCCCGCGCCCATCGCCCATCCGCCTGGGCTTTGTCGACCTCGGCGAGTCCGCGCGGCCGCATCGCGCCCGACTCGATGAGCGTCTCGGCGCGACGCACATTGCGCAGCGACCAGGTGCCTTTCGGCCGGCGCGGGCTGAAGCGCTGGATGAATGCATCCGCGTCGAGGCTCTTGGTGTGGCCGTCGATCCAACCGTGCGCGAGCGCCACCTGGAGTGCTTGTTCGTAGGTGACCGTCGCCATCGGCGAGTTCTTCTTCGCGCACACGATCCAGGCGCCCGACGACGTGTCCTCGTTCTCCAACAGCCAGGCGTCGAGATCGGCGGACGTCGCGAAGTACTGGGGAATCACGTCGTCGGGCATGGTCTCAGTTCTCCAGCTTGTCGAGGCCGGCCTGGTCGGGCCGGATGCGGTCGCGGATCTCCGCGTAGTGCGGGTTGAACATGATGCCGAGCACGTTACCGAACGGGTCGACCACGGATGCGGTGCTGAAGTTGCCGTAGTCCATGCGCGGGCGGTTCACCGTTGCACCCAGGGCGAGGAGCCGCTCGAACGATGCGTCGAGGTCCTCCACGTGCCAGTAGATGATTTCGCCGGCCGGCTGGTCGGTGGGGGCCGGACCATAGGACGCGTCGACCAGGCCCAGCTCGTCGAGGTAGTCGCCCACCCGGAACTCCCGGTAGCCGGGAATCTGGTCGTAGTACGGCGGGGTGCCGAGAACTTCGGTGTACCACTTGGTCGCGGCCTCGAGGTCGGCGGCGAAGTAGTTGACGGTGGCGAATCCCTTGAGCATTTCGTTTCTCCTTCGGTTGAGGTGGTAGTTCCAGTCTTCCGTTCAAAGTGCTCATCTAATGAGCACTTTGTTTGAGAAGATAGAAATATGCGAGCAGATCGATTGGTGGCCACCATCCTGGTGATGCAGGCGCGGGGGCGAGTGACGGCGGCCGAGTTGGCCGAGGAGCTGGAAACCTCGGTCGCCACGGCCCGGCGCGACCTGGAGGCGTTGTCCGCAGCCGGAATTCCGGTCTATCCGCAGCCCGGCCGCAACGGGGGCTGGCAACTGCTCGGCGGCGCGCGCACCGACCTGAGTGGACTCACCTCGGTCGAAGCGCGCGCGCTGTTCCTACTGGTCGGGCCGGCGGCATCCGTCGATCCAGAGGCCAAGTCCGCCCTGCGCAAGCTCGTGCGCGCCCTGCCCGAGACCTTTCGAGCCGATGCCCAGGCGGCAGCGGATGCCGTGCTCATCGATCCGGCGAAGTGGGGCGAGCCTGCGCGCGAGCGTTCGCCGCACGTCGACGCGTTGCAGGCCGCGATCGTCGAGCGGCTGCGAGTACGGCTCACCTATGCCGCCTGGGACAAGGATCCGGTCGAGCGCCTCGTCGACCCCCTCGCCCTCGTCGAGAAGAACGAACGGTGGTACCTGCTCGGCGCGATCGACGGTGCGGAGCGCACCTACCGGGTGGACCGGATCACCGAGCTGGAGACCACGGACCAACCGGCCGTGCGTCCACCGGAGTGGGATGGGTCCGCCGCGTGGGAACGGGTGGTGGGGGAGGTGCGGCAGCAGCGAGCCGCAGCGATCGCTACCGTCGTCGTCGCGACATCCGCTGTGCCGTGGCTGCGCGAACGGTTCGGCCGCGAATCCGTGGAGACGCTCGACGAGGACGAACTCACGACGACGCTGCGGATCACCGCGCCAACGGACACCATGCTGGCCAGGGGACTGGCCGGTTGGGGAGCGGACCTGCTGAGCGTAGAGCCGGCCTCCGTGCGCGAGGAACTCGCGCGGCTGGGCGCCGAGCTCGTGGCGCGCATGGGTTTCTAGGGGACCACTTCGGCCGTCCGGGGTCGGCGCGCCGGCCCGGAGTGCGACACAGTGGCCCCGAGCGCGACCCTGCAGAATCCTAACGTTTTCAATATTCATAAATTTGTGAAACGGGCGTACAGTGACGCTCATGAACTCCATCATTGAGACCCACGGTCTCGAAAAGCGCTTCGGTCGCGTGCACGCACTCGACGGGCTCGACCTCTCGGTAACCGAGGGCGAAGTCCACGGATTCCTCGGCCCGAACGGGGCCGGCAAGTCGACCACGATCCGCGTGCTGCTCGGCCTCGCAAAGGCAAGTGGAGGCACCGCGACCGTGTTCGGGCAGAAGCCGTGGGAAGACGCCGTCGCACTGCACAAGCGCATCGCCTACGTTCCGGGCGATGTCAACCTGTGGCCGAACCTGTCCGGTGGGGAGACGATCGACCTGATCAGTCGGCTGCGCGGGGGAGTGACAGACAAGGGCGCGTACAAGGAGCGCAAGGCACGGCTGTGCGAGGTCTTCCAGTTCGACCCGACCAAGAAGGGCCGCACCTACTCGAAGGGCAACCGGCAGAAGGTCGCGCTGATCGCGGCCTTCGTCACCCCGGCCGAGCTGTACATCCTCGACGAGCCGACCAGCGGGCTCGACCCGCTGATGGAGGCCGTCTTCAACCAGGAGATCCAACGCATCTCGGGCGACGGGTCCACCGTGCTGCTGTCGAGCCACATTCTGAGTGAGGTGGAGCAGCTCTGTGACCGCGTCAGCATCATCCGCTCTGGGAAGACCGTGGAGTCGGGCACGCTCGCGGACCTGCGGCACCTGACGCGCACCGAGGTCTCGTTCGCGGGCGACAGCGCGCCGAAGATCGCGGGAGCCCACGACCTGACCGTCGCCAACGGGCGCGTGCGATTCACCGCCGACAGCGACAAGCTCGGCCCGGTGCTGAGCGCCCTCGCCGACCTGAAGGTACAGGGTCTTGTGGTCGCGCCGCCCTCGCTGGAGGAGCTGTTCCTGCGCCACTACGGCGACGAGGCAGTGGCCGACCGGCTGGAGGCGAACGCGTCATGACGCTTCTAGTGCTGCTGCGGCAGCGCCTCCGGCGAGATCGCTGGCAGCTGCTCATCTGGACCCTCGGCATTGGTGCCCTCGCGCTGCTGGCCGCCGTCGGGGTCGCGCAGACCTACGGGGACGATGCCGAGCGGCAATCGATCATGGTGCTTGCTGTAGCCAACCCCGCTATTTTGCTCCTCCGTGGACTGCCCAATGGCGTCGACCTGGACTCGTTCGTGTTCTTCCAGATCTTCACCTACCTCGCGTTGTGTGCGGGCTTCATGAGCACCTTCCTCGCCGTGCGGCACTCCCGCGCGGAGGAGGAGACCGGTCGCGCCGAACTCATCGGATCGACTTCGGCGTCGCGCAACCTGCCGACGGTCGCCACGATCATCCACGGCGTGCTCGCGAATCTCGGGGTCGGGGTTCTCGTGGCCTTCGGTTTCATCGGCGGCGGGCTGGATGCCACCGGCTCCTGGGTCACCGGCGCGGCCACCGCGGCGGTGGGCATCTCGTTCCTCGGGATCGGCCTGCTCGTTGCCCAGTTCGTGCGTTCCTCGCGGTCGGCGAACGGAGTCTCGGCGGCCATCCTGGGCATAGCGTTCCTGCTTCGGGGTATCGGTGATGCTCTGGGCACCCCATCGAAGGACGCACAGTTCATGACGAGCGCATGGCCGAGCTGGCTATCGCCGATCGGCTGGGCCCAGCACACCGGGGCCTTCATCCAGAACGATCTCACCCCGCTGCTGCTGAACCTCGCGCTGGCGGTCGTCTGCTTCGTGGTCGTCTTCGCCCTCCAGGCCCAACGCGACAGCGGGGCGAGCCTGCTCGCGGGTGGCTCAGCACGAGCGGACGCATCGGCCAGCCTCTCCGGCTCCTTCGGACTCGCGTGGCGGCTCCAGTGGCCGGTCATCGTCGGATGGAGCCTTGGCGGTGTGGCCTGCGGGCTGCTCGCGGGTGGCCTCTCGAAGGTGGTGGAGCAGGCGACGACTGCGAACCCCCTCATTGCGCAGATGCTGCAAGCGCTCAGCCCCGGGCAGAAGGACTCGCTCACGAGCGCGACCCTGTGGGCGCTGTTCGGATTCGCCGGTGTTCTCGCTGCCGCCTGCGCCATGCAGACGGTCGTGCGGATGCGCCAAGAGGAGACAACAGGAACGGCAGAGACTGTGCTGGCGACCCCCGTGTCGCGGCTGTGCTGGCTGGCCGACTACCTGTGGCTGGGTGGCGTCGCAATCGCGATCGTGCTGCTCGCCGCAGCAGTTGCGTCCGGACTCGCGGTGCTCGGCTCCGGCGGTGACTGGTCCACGGTGGGCGAGTCGTTCCAGGCCGCGGCCGGGCAGATCCCTGCCGCACTCGTCTACCTGGCCGTGATAGCCCTGGTCTTCGTGCTGGTGCCGGCGATCACCATCCCGCTCGGGTGGTCGCTGCTGGCCATCGGACTGGTGCTCGGCCTGTTCGGGCCGCTCATCGGCATCCCGGACTGGTTGAAGAACGTGTCGCCGTTCGCGCACACGCCCACACCCAGCGTCGATGGCACGGACTGGAGCGGCGCGATCCTGATGCTCGGCGTCGCGATCGTGGCTGGCGTCCTGGCTGTGGTGCTCATGCGGCAGCGCGAATTGCGCACGAACTGATGCGCGAGAATTGGGCTTATGGCACGTGACGATGTCGCCCTGGCGGCAGTAGTCGAACAGTCCGCCGCGGTGTTGACCGCGGCGGGCTTTCCCAAGCTGCCCGCGCGGATATTGATGACCCTTCTAGTCACCGAGGGCGAGGGAATGACCGCAGGCGAGTTGGGCGACGCCCTCAACGCGAGTGCGGCCGCAATCTCCGGCGCCGTTCGCTACCTGCAGACGGTGGGTATTGTGCGGCGCGTCGCACAGCCCGGGAGCCGCCGCGATCGCTACGAACTGCCGGACAACGCGTGGGTGAAGACCATGGACGCGGAGCGCCCGATCTACGGGGTGCTCGCCAGCTTCGCCGAGGCGGCCGTTGTGGCGATCGATGACCCCACGTCCGCTGGATCGCTCCGCTCGGCGGACATGGCCGCCTTCTACCGCTTCCTGGCAGAGCGCCTGCCGCAACTCATCGAGGAGTGGAACGAGCTGCGCAAGGGCAACCCCGGGTAGGCTGAACCCCCGAATGGGTCGGCAAGACGGCCGCGTGGCTGGCAACAGTCCCGAGGAACGTCCGGGCTCCACAGAGCAGG
>JBDUEC010000086.1:0-9206 GCA_040002655.1 Rhodoglobus sp.
GAGCCCGGCTCCGTGGCGTTCTGCAGCGTGACGATCAACGACCAGACCTGGTACAGGATCGTGGCCGGCTCGTCGAAGAGCTCGCGCACGAAGGCAGCATCGAGATGCCGACCGGAGAGCCGGAACACGTTGTACATGCGCTTGGCGGCCTTGCCGTAGTTCAGGTGGTCGGTGAGGTACTTGCGCACCTCGCCCTCGAGCCGCTCCACGTAGTCATCGAGCGCGTCGTCGGAGACGAACTTGGCGACCTTCGCGAAGACCGGCACGTCATCCGCGTCGAGGTAAACCTCCTGGAAGTACGCGTCGAGGTAGCCGTCGAGCGAGATGATGTTGCCGTCCGGTGCTTCCCAGGTGACATCGATCACGTTGCTCGCGTTCGACAGCCGCTTGCGGTCAGGGTCGAGCACGACCCAGTCCAATTTGCACCACCCTGGATCGAGTGCGACCTCGTCCCACTTCAGTACGACCGGAGTGCCGTCCCGATCGGCGTGCAACTCGCCGGCTTCAATCTCGGCTGCGGTCCAGCTGATCGGGCTGCCCTTCTTGATCGTCCACGGGCCATGAGTGCAGGCGAATGGGTAGCTGCCGAGCTTGGCCTCAAGAAACTGGTAGTCGTCGCCGCGGGTGGTCGACAGCACCTTGTCGCGCATGAGTCCCGCCATGATGCCGCAGGCGGCCTCCCTGGTTGGAGCCTTGATGTTCAACCGCTGGAAGTAGTCGCAGTCGCCGGGAAAGCTCTGGATCTTGGACTGGGCGGCAGAGCCAGAGAGAGCGAGCGCGCTCTCTGCGACACCATCGGGGCCGGTGACTTCGACAATCTTGCCGATGCGCCGGAAGCGCTCGAGGTCGCGCGGGCTGAAGTCCAACATGGTGAGCTTGTGGCCGAAGGTGCCGCTCGCGGTATCCACGACAACGTCGCCGCCGTCCTGGGTGGATGCGATCGCCGCCAGCCACTGCACCGTGGCGGCCTCGTCGAGCTCGATTCCCAATCGCTTTGCGGACTCAACTATGGATTGCACGTCTTCGGCGTTGCCCGGAGCACTCATCGGATTGCCTTCCCGTTCACTCCCCCACGTGCCGGGGCGGGTCCGCCTCGGCCATCACGCTGCGAAACAGTTGCGCCTGGTCTCTCGCGTCGCCCAATGCGTTGTGCGACAGCGGACGACCGCCGAGGTAGCGCGGCGAGAGGAATCGCATGCTCGTCTGCGCCCAGGTTGACCCCGACATTCCCATGTAATAGGCCTTCATGTCCAGAGCGGAGTGACCGAAGGGGTTGCGCCCGAGAAAACGCTGGAAGTAGTCGCTGACGAACATCCAGTCGAATGGGGCGTTGAAGGCGGTGAACACCGGCACATGCCCGGCCGGAACCTCGGTGGCCAACCACTCCTCGAAACGGAGCATTGCCGTCTCGGGCTCGACCCCGGTCTCGGTGAGTCCTGCGATCGACAGGCCGCCGATGGCGAGTGAGCTCTCGACGACCGCAGTCGACACAGGCTTCAGCTCGATGTAGAACCCGCGCTCCGGCTGGTCGACCAGGCACGCCCCGATCGACAGCAACGAGTACTCCCCTGGGGTGGGCCCAGCGGTCTCGACGTCGACGGATACGTAGGTCTCCGGCCGCCGCTCGACCACCTCATTGAGCACCCGGCTAGCCTACCCGGGCCAAGCGCTTGCGCCGCGCGGCCGACGACGCCTGGCCGATTATCACGATCACCAGGGCGAGCACGAAGACAGCGGATGCCACGACATTCGCCTCGGCCGGAACGCCCTTGGCTGCCGCCGTGTACACGAAGATCGGGAACGTCTCGACCCCACCGTTGTTGAACCGCGTGATGATGAAGTCGTCGAAACTGAGCGAGAACGACAGCAATGCAGCGGCCGCGATGCCGGGCAGCAGCAGCGGGAATGTGATGCGCCAGAACACTGCGAAGGACGAGCCGTAGAGGTCACGGCCGGCTTCTTCGAGCGCGGGGTCGAGCCCGGCGACCCGCGCCTTGACGGTGACCACCACGAAGCTGATGCAGAACAGCACGTGGGCGATGATGATCGTGATGATGCCCTTGCCGAACCCGACAGACAGGAACTGGGCTGCGAGCCCGGCACCGAGCACGACCTCCGGAGTGGCCATCGGCAGGAACAGCAGCAGATTGACCGCCGCGCGCCCGCGGAATCGGTAGCGCACCAGTGCGATCGCCATGAGTGTGCCGATCGCGGTCGCAATCACGGTGGCGATGAGGCCGATCAGCACGCTGGTGCCAACCGAGGCGCAGACGCCGCGCTCGGCGCAGACGTTCGTCCAGTTGTCGAGCGTGAACCCGACCCAGAGGATGTTCGACTTCACCGACGCGTTGAACGAGAAGATGATCGTGTAGACGATCGGCACCAGCAGGAAGACGAGTGCGAGTGCCGCGTAGACCGGCAGCAGCCACTTGCCGAGCGAGAATCTCACAGCAGGTCCTCCGTTCCGCTCACCCGCACGTAGACGATCACGATCACCAGGATCACGGCCATCAGCAGCACGGACATCGCGGCCGCGAGCGGATACTGCTCGGTGGCCAGGAAGTTGGACTCGATCGAGTTTCCGATCATCTGGGTCTGCACCGAACCGAGGAAGCTCGAACTCGCGTTGATGTAGTCGCCGGATGCCGGGATGAAGGTCAGCAGGGTGCCGGACACGATCCCCGGGGCGGACTGCGGCACCGTCACCCGCCAGAACGTGGATCGCGGGCTCGCGTACAGGTCCGCGCCCGCCTCCAGGTAACGGATGTCGAGCCGCTCGAGGGACGCGTAGATCGGCAGCGTCATGAACGGGATGAAGTTGTAGGTGAGCCCGAAGATCACCGAGAACCAGGTGCCGGTCAGGTGCTGGTCGTTCGGCAGCACGGTGAGGAAGCGGAACAGCCCTGCCAGCGCCGAGTCGTCGGACATCAGGGCTTTCCAGGCCAGCGTGCGCAGCAGGAACGAGACGAAGAACGGCGCGATCACCAGAGTGAGCATCACGGCCTGCAGCATCGGCCAGCGGCGTGCCTTCACCCCGATGAAGTAGGCGAGCGGGTAGCTGATCACCAGGGCGAAGAAGGTGGCGGCCAGCGCGAAGCCGAACGCACGGAGGAAGTGCGGCCAGTACTGCGCGATCACATCGAAGTAGTTCTGGATGTTGAACGCGGGCACGAACTGCCCGATGTCAGCGAAATCCGGGGGCTTCTCGAACGAGGTGAACACCAGCGAGACGAGTGGCGCCAGGAAGAACAGGGCGAGGTAGGCGAGGCCGGGCAGCAGGAGCAGGATGGCGATGCGGCTGCGTTTGAGCGGCACGCGATCGGTGGCCTCCCCGATCGTGCCGAGCGTGGCGAAGGCCACTACTCCTCCTCCATCTCGGCCAGGAGATCGTGACGGGCCTGCATGGCGATCGCCGCCGTGTCGGTGTCCGCGGCGAACTTGGGCTGAGCCTCTGGTTCGTCCACGAGGCCGAAGCCGTGATCCACCGTCCAGCTCACCCAGACCTCTGCGCCGAGGTTCACCACAGGGCCGAACACCATGTTCTGGGCGAACACCGTGATGAGACCGACCTTCGGCACGGCCACCTGATACTGCGTGCTCACACCGCTGAACGAGACATCCGTGACCCGGCCGGGGCCGACGACGTTCACCCCGGCTTTGGTGGCCGGCGCCGTGGTGTGCAGCATCAGCTTCTCCGGGCGAACACCGATCGTGACCACGCCCGCGTGCCGCTGGGCACGCTCGGTGGGCACCTCGAGTTTGAGCCCCGCGATGTCGACCACGATCGAGTTGCCCTTGGACGACACCACCGTGCCGGTGAACAGGTTCGACTGGCCGAGGAAGTTCGCAACGAACGCCGTGCGCGGCAGCTCGTAGAGCTCCTCCGGCGCACCCATCTGCTCGATCTGGCCCTTGTTCATCACGGCCACGGTGTCGGCCATGGTCATGGCCTCCTCCTGGTCGTGCGTCACGTGCAGGAAGGTGAGTCCCACCTCGCCCTGGATGGCCTTGAGCTCGAGCTGCATCTGGCGGCGCAGCTTGAGGTCGAGGGCGCCGAGTGGCTCGTCCAGAAGGAGGAGGGCGGGTCTGTTGACGATCGCGCGGGCGAGGGCGACCCGCTGCTGCTGCCCACCGGAGAGCTGCTGGGGGCGGCGCGCGGCGAGGTGGTCGAGTTCGACGAGCTGCAGGGCCTCGTGGGCCCTGGCCACCGCATCCGGAATTTTCCTGCGACGCAGCCCGAACGCGACGTTGTCGATCACGCTCATGTGCGGGAAGAGCGCGTAACTCTGGAACACGGTGTTCACCGGGCGACGGAACGACTTGGTGTTTGTGACGTCCTTGCCGCCGATGAGGATCGTGCCAGCGGTGGGTTGCTCGAGCCCCGCGACGAGGCGCAGGGTCGTCGTCTTGCCGCAACCGGACGGCCCGAGGAGGGCGAAGAACGACCCGGCCGGAATCGTGAGGTTCAGGTCATCGATCGCCGTGAAGCCGGGGAACCGCTTGTGGATGCCGACGAGCTCGAGATCGGCGCCGGCATCCGTGAACGCACCCTGGGCCATTACGCGCCCAGCTGCACGCGCTGGAACTCCTTGTTGAACGCCTGGTCGTCGTTCGAGTCGAGGGTCCGGAAGATGTGCGCGCGGCTCAGCGTGTCGGCGTTCGGGAAGATGAGCTGGTTGTCCGCGATGTCCGGGTACTTCTCCTGGGCCACCTCCTGCGCGCCGACCACGGGGGTGATGTAGTTCACCCAGGCGGCAACCTCTGCGGCGACCTCTGGCTCGTAGTAGTAGTTCATGAGTGTCTCGGCGTTGGTCTTGCGCGGCGAGCCCATCGGCACGACGTAGGTGTCGCCCCACAGCGTGCCGCCCTGCTTGGGCAGCGCGAACTTCCACTTCTCGTACCCGGCCTCGGCGTTCAACACGGTGATGTCGCCCGACCAGGCGATCGCAGCGATCGCGTCGCCCGAGACGAAGTCCTGCATGTACTCGTTGCCCTTGATACCGAAGATCTGGCCGTCGGAGACCTGCTTCTCCAGCACGTCGATCGCGGCGCCGTACTCGTCCGTTCCCCAGTCCTGGCTGGAGATGTCCACGCCCTGGCTGAGCAGGATGAGACCCATCGTGTCGCGCATCTCGCTGAGCACGGTGACCTTGCCCTTGAGCTTCTTGTCCCACAGGTCGTCGAGGGTCTCGAGGCCCTCCGGCAGCTCCTCGGTGTTCCAGGCCAGCCCGGAGAACCCGTTCTGCCACGGCAGGGACTTCTTGCGTCCGGGGTCGAAGTCCGGGTTGAGCAGCGCGGGGGCGAGGTTCTTCTTGTTCGGGATGTTGGCGGCATCCAGCTCCTGCACGTAACCGAAGCGGATGAGCCGCGCGACCATCCACTCGGTGAGGCAGAAGGTGTCCGCACCCGTGTCCTTGCCGAGCGCGAGCTGGTCCTTGATCGTGCCGTAGTACGTGTTGTTGTCGTCGATGTCGATCTTGTACGTGACCGTGAGACCGGTCTCCGACTGGAAGTTCACGAGTGTCGGGTAGTTGCCCTCGTCATCCTCATCGATGTACGCGGGCCAGTTCGACCAGGTGAGCGTCTTGTCGGTTGCCGACTGGTCCTTGGCGGGTTTCGGGGCGGTCGTGCCAGCCGGGGCGCAGGCGGCGAGAGCAAGAGTGGCGGCTCCGATGCCGGCGCCCTGCAACAGATGCCTGCGGCTGAGTTGCGACTTCTGGGCCTGCAGCACCAGCTGGCGGATGATCGGGTCCTGCGGAAGCGGTCTGGTCACGGCTGCAACTCCTTCACCACGAGCGGAGCCCTCACACGGGGGTATGGGGCCTGGGTCGATATTGGCACAGTACGTTCTACGAACGCAGCCTGCGAAGGGCAAAAGGATGAGTTTGTAACAAGAATTTCACGAATTCAGCACCAGAACGCCCGATTCTTGTGCGGAATCCATGGTCGACCGCCCACCGTCCGCAGGTACGCTGGGTGGCATGAAGGTCGCCATCCCGAAAGAGATCAAGAACAACGAGTTCCGGGTGGCCATCACCCCCGCCGGCGTGCACGACCTGGTCGCACACGGTCACGAAGTGCTCATCGAAACGGGTGCGGGGCTCGGGTCGTCGATCCCCGACGAGGCCTACATTGCGGCCGGTGCCACCATTGCAGCGGATGCCGCGGCGACCTGGTCCTGGGCCGAACTCCTGCTCAAGGTGAAGGAGCCGATCGCCGCAGAGTACGGCTACTTCCGAAGTGACCTGCTGCTCTTCACCTACCTCCACCTGGCCGCCGAACCGGAGCTGACCAAGGCTCTCCTCGACGCCAGGGTGACCGCCATCGCCTACGAGACGGTGCAGCTGGCATCTCGTGCGCTGCCGCTGCTCGCCCCGATGAGTGAGGTTGCCGGGCGACTGGCACCCATTGTCGGAGCCAACGCCATGCTCAAGCCGAACGGCGGCCCCGGGCTGCTCGTCCCGGGCGTTCCTGGGACGTACCCGGCGAAAATCGTGGTTCTCGGCGGCGGCGTTGCCGGCACCAACGCGGTGTCCGTCTCGGTCGGCCTCGGGGCGGATGTCGTGGTCCTCGACACCAACCTGCAGCGTCTGCGCGAGCTCGACGCCCTGTACGCCGGGCGGGTGCGCACCGTCGCTTCGAACGGATTCGAGATCGAGCGTGCGCTGCTCGACGCCGACCTGGTGATCGGCTCGGTGCTCGTGCCCGGCGCCAAAGCCCCGAAGCTCGTGAGCAATGACCTCGTTTCGCGGATGAAGCCCGGAAGCGTGCTCGTGGACATCGCCGTCGACCAGGGCGGCTGCTTCGCCGACTCGCGGCCCACCACCCACGCAGAACCCACCTTCACCGTGCACGGGTCACTGTTCTACTGTGTGGCGAACATGCCGGGGGCCGTGCCGAACACCTCCACCTACGCGCTCACGAACGCGACGATGCCCTATGTGCGAGCGGTCGCGAACTCCGGCTGGAAGGCAGCAGCAACGGCGGATGCCGCCCTTGCCCTCGGCATAAACACCCACGACGGCCAGGTGGTCAACGAGGCGGTCGCCACCGCCCACGGCATGCCGCACTCGGCGCTCACAGACGTGCTCGCCTAGCCCGCCCCAGGCAGGGTGGCGCGGGTCACCGCGCCATCCGGCGTGAGCAACCATCCCGTTGTGGGTGGGTCGGCGATGGGCGGCGGAAGGTCGCGCGACCTGGTGAGCGCGCGGTAGTCGGCGAGGCTGCATCCGTGGAACAGGATGTCGCTGCTCGCGCGCAGCGCGGCGAGCGCACCCCAGTGCGACTGCCACTCCTCCGCATCGCCGACGATCGCGGACCGCACGGCGCCCGTCGCGAGGAACACGCCGCGGGAGTCTCGAGGCGCGCCGTCGAGACTTGTCACCGCCCACTCGGCGCCCAGCCGCGGTGCGAGCTCAGCAGGGCGCGACGCGACGATGGCAAGGGGACGCCGCCCGCTGACGACCCCTGGGGCCGAGGGCGGGGGCGGCGAGGGCCACGGCGCACCGAGTGCGACCTGCACCCGGTTGCCGAGCCACTCCCCCCGCCCCGCCGGAGCGCCCGACGCGAACCCGCCCGGCTCCCCGCCGGCCAGCGAGTGCTCCTGCCTGCTCGCCTGGCGCAGCAGCAAGCGCGCCGACGCGAGGGAAACGAGCGGCTGGAGCTCTCCCGTGACCCGCTGGGCACTGATGACCATGCGGATACCCACGGCCGGCCCGTCGCGCAGTACCCGGGTGAGTCGCTCGATGAAGGCGGCCCTGTGTTCGTCCGAGAACCGGGGCAGCAGCGCGTCGAGGTCATCGAGCACCAGCAGCCGGTGCCCCACCGATGCCGAGAAGCGCACCCCAGCGATCGCGTCCCACGCCCCCTCGATGTCGGTCGGCACAGCCTCAGCCGTGCCGACCGATGCCGCAAGGGCGGCGATGGCCGTGGTCCGACCCGCCCGGTGGGCACCGAGCACGAGAACGTGCCCGTGCTCGACCGGGTCGTACCTGGCCGGTTCCTGACGCTGTTCGGCGGGCAGGTCGAGCAGGCCGAACGCACCGTCGAACGGCAGAGCCGTCGGCAGGGGCGGGCACCACGGCCGACGCGGCGTCCAGTCGCCCGGCCAGCGGGCCAGCACCCTGTCCACATCCGCGGGCGAGGCGATGGCGACCTGCACTACCCGGCCCGGCTCCCCGGCCAGGGACAGCACGGCCCGACCCCGCGCCGACGGGACAATGGATGCCGCGGCATCCGTTCCCACGACCGCGATGCTGTCCGCCCGGTTGTTGACCCGCAGCGAGATGCGCAGGTCGGCGTTGGCCAACACGGCATCCCTCGCCACGGCCGCCGGACGCTGTGTGCACAGCACGAGGTGCACGCCGAGCGACCGGCCGCGTGCGGCAACATCGCTGAACAGCCCATGCAGTTCGGGATAATCGGCCATCATCGCGGCGAACTCGTCGACGATCACGACCAGCCGCGCAAGCCGGCCGGGCGCGAGATCGGCGACGTCCTTCGCTCCCGCAGCGGCGAGCTCGCGCTCGCGGTGTCGCAGCTCGGCGCGCAGGCTCTCCAGCGCACGCTGCGCCTCGCTCTCGTCCAGGTCGGTGATCAGTCCGACGGTGTGCGGCAGCGCGACGAGGCTCCCGAACGCTGATCCGCCCTTGAAGTCCACGAGCAGGAAGGTGACTTCCTGCGGTGACCGCGCGCTCGCGATGGCAAGAACCCACGAGGTGAGGAGCTCACTCTTGCCGCTACCCGTCGTGCCTCCCACGACGGCGTGCGGACCGTGCTCCACGAGGTCAAGGACAACCGGCTCGTTGGCCGCGACCGCGAACACAGCCGGCAGCCCGACCCGGCTTGTGTCGGGCTGGGACAGGTCGCCGAGAGCCACGGAGCCCGGAAGGGCGGCCGTTGCCGACACGAGGCCGTCCGACTCAGCACTCGATCGCGCAAACATCGCCCAGGTGAGCGCGTTCTCGCTCGAAACCAGCTCGGGCACGATCGACCCCCGACGGGCAAGATCGGGGTGCGCTACGACCTCGCTCGACCGCCCCACAGACAGCACCACCCGGTGCGCACCGGGCAGATCAGCGCGAGCGGATGCCACGGCCACAGCCGCGAGCACCCGCTCGTCGCCCAGCGCCCCGAACTCCACCGCCGCCACTCCGCGACGCGGCCGCACGGCCGGCCCCCGAGCGTGCGGGAGCGAGTCGAGCCAC
>JBDUEC010000087.1:0-9091 GCA_040002655.1 Rhodoglobus sp.
GGCTCGCCGTGCACGAGCACGTCGAGGCCGATCTCCTCCTGCAGGTCGACCACGCGCTTGATCTCGTCGCGCATCGCCTGCTTGTACGCATCCTCGGTGATCGCACCCTTCGCGAACGCCGCGCGCTCCTTGCGGATGTCGCCCGTCTGCGGGAAGGATCCGATCGTGGTCGTCGGCAGGAACGGCAGGTGCAGCGCGGCGTCCTGGGCGGCGAGACGGGTCGCGTAGTCCCCGCGGTTGAAGTCGGACGGGGCCAGGGCCTCCGCGCGTGCGCGCACGGCACCGTCGCGCACACCGGCGGCGTGGTGACGATCCTCGAGGGCAGCGGATGCCGCATCCAGGTCGGCGCGGATCGCATCCTTGCCCTCGGCCAGCCCCTTCGCGAGGGTGGCAACCTGCCCGACCTTCTGGTCGGCGAACGCCAGCCAGCTCTTCAGCTGGTCGGCGAGCAACGGCTCATCCTGCACGTCGTGCGGCACGTGGAAGAGGCTC
This sequence comes from Rhodoglobus sp., assembly GCA_040002655.1. GTDB lineage: Bacteria > Actinomycetota > Actinomycetes > Actinomycetales > Microbacteriaceae > Rhodoglobus. The sequence goes on from JBDUEC010000087.1 coordinate 493, forward strand.
GTCGAACTGGACACCGCCACGTTCGGCGACAGTCCCTTAAGGGACTCGAGCGACGCGAACGCCGCCTCGAGGTCGCCGCGCCAGATGTTGTGGCCGTCGATGACGCCGCCCACGAGCACCTTGTCAGTGGCGATTCCGCTGGGCAGGTCGCCCTTCACGAGGTCAAGGCCGACGGCCTCGATCGGGGTGTCGAGCAGAACGGGCAGGGCGTCGTCCAGCGAGCCGTATGGGGCGGCGACGAAGATCTGCGGGCGGGCCGGAACGGCACTGAGCAGGTCGTACGCCTTCTTCGTGGCGGCGAGCACCACATCCCGCGGCACCTCGATGCTCTCGCTCACGAGAGCGGGCTCGTCGAGCTGCACCCACTCGGCGCCGACGGCGGTGAGTGCGGCGAGCAACTCGGCGTACACCGGGAGCAGGTCGTCGAGGCGGTCGAGCGGCTGGTAGCCCGCCGGAGCACTCTCGCTCGGCTTGCTGAGCAGCAGCAGGGTCACCGGGCCGACGATGACGGGGCGGGTGCGGTACCCGCTCGTCGTCGCTTCGGCGACTTCACGAACGAGGCGGTCGGACGCCAGGTGCAGGTTCGTCTCCGGCCCGATCTCCGGCACGAGGTAGTGGTAGTTGGAATCGAACCACTTCGTCATCTCGGCGGGGGTGTCCTGGCCTTCACCGCGCGCGATCGTGAAGTAGCCGGCGAGGTCGATGGTTCCGTCGGCCTTCACGAGGCGCTCGAAACGGGTGGGCACGGCCCCGACAGTGACCGCGGCATCCAACACCTGGTCGTAGTAGGAGAACGTCTCGGGGATGGACGAGTCGGTCTTACCGAGGCCCAGGCCGGCAAGGCGCTCGCGAGTGACCGCGCGCAGCTCGGCGGCGGTCGCCTCGAGCTGCTCCGCGGTGATCGTGCCAGCCCAGAAGGCCTCGACGGCCTTCTTCAGTTCGCGACGACGCCCGATGCGCGGGTAGCCGAGGATGGTTCCGGTCGGAAAAGTGGCGGTGCTCATTCAGGATTCCTTCGATTCGGTGCTGGTCAGTACGGGATCGCGTTCGTCGATGAGTCCGACGCCGCGCAGAACGGAGAGCACCGCGAGGTGCTGGTTGAAAGTGTAGAGATGAAGGCCGCTCGCGCCGCCGTCGAGCAGCTGGCTCGCCAATTCGGTGGCATGAGCGACGCCGACGGCGGCCTGCGCCTCTGGAGATCCTGCGGACTCGAGCGCGCGCAGCAGCTCGGTCGGCTCGGGCTCGTCAGTGAGCTGCAGGATGCGCGCCAGTCGCTGTGGGCTGAGTACCGGCATGATCCCGGGCAGGATACGCATGGTGACCCCGGCAGCCCGTGCCTGTTCCACGAAGCGCAGGTACTGGTCCGCATGGAAGAACAGCTGGGTGATCGCGAGGTTGGCTCCCGCGGCCTCCTTGGCCAACAGCGTGTCCAAGTCCTGTGCGACGGATCGGGAGCGCGGATGCCCGTTCGGGAACGCCGCGACGGCGATCGTCACCTTCTCCCCGCTGCTGAGCCGTTTGGCCCGAGGAAACCCGGGGATCGCGCTCTGGGTGAACGGAGCGCGTTCCTCCTGCACACGATGGATGAGCTGCACGAGCTCTCCCGCGCTGCGGATGTCGCCGGCGAAGTTCTGGCTGTCCGACCCGACCGGCGGATCGCCCCGCAGCGCCAAGAAACTGGTGATGCCGGCATCCAGGAATTCGCGGATGAGCCTGCTGGTGTCGGAGAAGCTGGACCCGACGCAGGTGAGGTGCGCCATCGGGTGCACGCTGGTCTCGGTGAGCAGGTGCCTGAGCACCGCGAGCGACGAGTCGCGGGATGACCCGTTCGCGCCGTAGGTGACCGAGATGAACTCGGGGCCGGCCGCGACCAGGTGCTCGAGCGACTCGAACAGGCTCGTCTCCGCCGCCGGAGAGCGCGGAGGGTACAGCTCGAAGGAGAAGGTACAGGCGGGGTCGGAGGGGCGCACGATCATTGCACACAGCCTCCGGTCACGTCGAATGGGAATTCGGTGTGGGCGGATGCCGGGCTCGGCGGTCGCTCCGCGCCGAGGCATGCGCCCACAGCGGAGGTTCCAGTCTAAGCAACCGGCGTCGCGCTGTTTCGGAGTGTTACGACCGCGCAACTAGGGTCTGACCACGAACTCGCTCAGCTCATCGACGCTCTGCGGATGCACGAGCGCGGTAACGAGCGTGCCCTCCTCGACGTAGTCGGTCGAGATCACCCGGTTGCGCACGTGCAGCTTCGAGATCACCTCGCCCCGGTCGTACGGCACGAGCAGCTTCAGCTCGATCTCCGGGGAGGGCAGCAGCTCCGCGATGCGAGCGCGCAGCTCCTCGATGCCCTCACCCGACCGCGCGGAGACGAACACCCCGGTGGGCTCGAGTCCGCGCAGCAGCAGCCGCTGGTCGTCGTCCACCAGGTCGCTCTTGTTGAACGCCACGATCTCCGGCAGGTCGCGGGCTCCGACCTCGCCGATCACGTCGCGCACGGTGGCGAGCTGGCTCGCCGGGTCCGGGTGCGATGCGTCGACGACGTGCACGATGACATCCGCTTCGCCGACCTCCTCGAGCGTCGAGCGGAACGCTTCAACGAGCTGGTGCGGCAGGTTGCGAACGAAGCCCACGGTGTCCGTGTAGGTGTAGGGGCGGCCGTCGTCGGTGGTCGACTTGCGCACGGTGGCGTCGAGGGTCGCGAACAGCGCGTTCTCCACGAGTACCCCGGCTTTGGTCAGCCGGTTGAGCAGGCTCGACTTGCCCGCGTTGGTGTAGCCGGTGATCGCGACGCTCGGCACCGCGAACCGGTTACGGTTCGCCCGCTTCGCCTCTCGGGCCGGCTTGAAGTTCTTGATCTTCTTGCGCAACAGTGACATGCGGGTGTGGATGCGGCGGCGGTCGAGCTCGATCTTCGTCTCACCAGGTCCGCGGCTTCCCATGCCAGACCCTGCGCCACCGACCTGGCCACCGGCCTGGCGGGACATCGACTCACCCCAACCGCGCAGTCGCGGCAGCAGGTACTCGAGCTGGGCGAGTTCGACCTGCGCCTTGCCCTCCCGGCTCTTGGCATGCTGGCTGAAAATGTCGAGGATCACCGCAGTGCGGTCGATCACCTTCACCTTCACGATGTCCTCGAGCGCACGACGCTGGCTTGGAGCCAGCTCGGTGTCCGCGATCACGGTGTCCGCGCCCGTCGCCGCCACGATGCCGGCGAGTTCCTGCGCCTTGCCCTTGCCGAAGTAGGTGCTCGGGTCGGGGTGCGGCCTGCGCTGCAACAAGCCGTCGAGCACGACCGCGCCGGCCGTCTCTGCCAGCGCGAAGAGTTCGCGCATCGAGTTCTCTGCGTCCGCCAGAGTGCCCTGGTTGTAGATGCCAATGAGCACCACGTTCTCGATGCGCAGCTGCCGGTACTCGACCTCTGTGACGTCCTCGAGTTCGGTGGACATGCCTGCAACGCGACGCAGCGCCGCCCGGTCTTCGCGCTCGGACTGGTCGCCATCGCGGCCCTCGTCGTAGTCCGAGTTCTGCTGAAGCGCCTGGGCTTCTGAGCCGAACACGGTGTAGTCGGCCGGAGCGCTCGACTGGCGAGCCAGCACCCGGTCGACGACGCTGTCTGCGTCATTCATCTCGCCGCCGACGGCCTCGTCGACGACACTCTGATCTTTAGCCATTGGGTTAACCCTACTTCCCTGTGTTTCGGTAAGTTCTCTGCATGAGCTCTGAGCACTACTTCTCGAATTCCCCCGAGAGTGAGCTCAAACTCCGCACAATTCATGCCCGCATCGCGGGTGAGATCCGTGAGCTGGTCACGGCGAATGGTGTCTTCAGCCCCGAGCACATCGACGTGGGAACGAGCGTGCTGCTCGGCAGCGTGCCCAGTCCCCCGCCCGGCGGGAACCTACTTGACCTCGGCTGCGGCTGGGGTCCGATTGCCCTTACGCTCGCGCTCGAGTCACCTCATGCAACGGTCTGGGCTGTGGACGTCAACGAGCGCGCACTGGATCTTGTGCGCACCAACGCTCAGAAATTGTCCATACCGAATATTAACGCAGTCACACCCGACAATGTTCCCGACTCCGTTGAATTCATGAGCATCTGGTCGAATCCGCCCATCCGCGTCGGCAAGAACGAACTCCACGGGCTACTCGAGAAGTGGTTGCCCCGGCTGGAGAGCGGATCCGACGCCTGGCTGGTCGTGCAGCGCAACTTGGGCGCGGACTCGCTGCACCGTTGGCTGCAGGCGACGCTGCCGGAGGAGTTCACCTTCGTGCGGGCGGCCACGCACAAGGGGTACCGGGTGCTGCGGGCGCGCAAGCGCTAGTTCTCTACAGCTCCAGGTTGCCCACGAACACCAACTCGGCCGGCCCGCTCAGCGAGACGTGCTCGCCGTCTTCGGCGGCGAACATCCGCACACCCACGACGCCGCCGGGCACCTCCACGCGCCACTGGTTGGGCGCTCCGGCCCCCGCGTAGTGCCGCACGGCGAGGGCCGCTGCGACTGCACCAGTGCCGCAGGAGAGGGTCTCGCCGCTGCCGCGCTCGTGCACCCGCATCCGGATACTGCCGACGCCGTCCTTGACCATCGGGTCGGCCGGCACCACGAACTCGATGTTCGCGCCGTCGACCGGTTCAGGCTCGACGACCGGAATGTAGCTGAGGTCCGCACCGTCGAGTTCGGCGTCGCTTGCCAGCATCACGACAACGTGCGGGTTGCCAACGTTGATGCCGAGCCCCGGGCGCGCGACCTTCAGTTCGCGGGCGCGCACCAACGGTTCGCCGCCATCGAGCTTCCATCGACCCAGATCGGCCTGGAACCCGCTCGCGTTCTGCTGCACATCGCGCACGCCACCGCGGGTGCCGATCGGCAGGGTCTCCCCCGCACCGAGCGTCGCGAGCCCGTTCTCGACCAGGAACTTCGTGAACACCCGGATGCCGTTTCCACACATCTCCGCGACCGAGCCGTCGGCGTTGTGGTAGTCCATGAACCACTCGGCGTCGGGGTCTTCGGCGAGTGAAGCCGCGCCCTCCTGGATCTTGCTCGAGCGCACCGCCCGCAGCACGCCATCCGCTCCAACTCCGAAGTGCCGGTCGCAGATCGCGGCGATCTGGGCAGCTGTCAGGTCGATCTCGCCATCAGGGTCGGCGAACAGCACGAAGTCGTTGCCCGTGCCGTGGCCCTTGGTGAACTGCAGTGAGATCGTCATCCCGTCAATCATGCCGCACGGCGCTGAACGCAATCGCGCTGGCGGCCGGGTCCCCGGAGTCGATCCACGTCGTCTGCTGGTTGCGTTTGAACCAGCTCACCTGCCGTCGGGCGTAGCGGCGAGTCAGCGCAGCGGATTCGGCGATCGCCTCCTCCTCGCTGAGCCGCCCGGCCAGTTGCCCGAGTGCCTGCGCGTAGCCGATCGCCCTGCTTACGGTCACGCCGCGCTCGATGCCCAGCTGGCGCAGCGCGCGCACCTCGTCGACCAGCCCCGCGCGCCACATGTCGCGCACCCGTTCGTCGAGTAGCGGAACGAGCTCGTCGCGCGGCATCCGTAGGCCGATCGTCACGGTCGGCTTCCAGTAGCGCGCCTCGGCCGCCAAACCCGACCCGAACGGCTCGCCGGTCAGTTCGACCACCTCGAGCGCGCGCACCAGGCGCCTGCCGTTGCTCGCACCGATCGCCGTTGCCGCCTGCGGGTCTACCGCGCTCAGGCGCGAGTACATGGCCCCGGGGCCGTGCTCGACGAGGTCCGCCTCGAGGCGCTCCCGCACCGCGGCGTCCGTCACCGGGAACTGGAAGTCGTGCACGACGCTCGACACGTAGAGGCCGGAGCCTCCCACCAGGATCGGCACGGCGCCGCGAGCCTCGATGTCGTCGACCGCCGCCCGGGCATCCGCCTGATAACCGGCGACGCTCGCCTCGTCAGTCACGTCCAACACATCGAGCAGGTGATGGCGGATGCCGCGACGATCGCTCTCAGGCAGCTTCGCGGTGCCGATATCCATGCCGCGGTACAGCTGCATCGCGTCGGCATTCACGACCTCGGCGGGCGTTCCGTCGGCGCGCAGCGCCTCGGCGAGGTCGAGTGACAGGCCGGACTTGCCCGTGCCTGTGGCTCCGACGATGGCGACCAGCATCGCGCGCTAGCGCTGCCCGTCCGACGAGTCGTAGATCGGAGTGGTCGCCACGCGCAGCGTCGGCAGCCCGAGCGAGATGCGCCCGGGTTCGGCGGCGACGGACGGCACGGCGCAGGACTCCGCCTCGGCCCGGTCCCAGGCATCCCCCGCGCGGGTACGCCGCACCTGCAGCGGTGTGCCGGTCGAATCGGCGATCAGGTGGAAGGGTGCCGCCTGGGTTATCTCGACTGTGACCACGTCGCCCGGTCGCGGCGCGAGGCTGCCGGCGGGCACCTCGAAGTGCACGAGGCGGCTGTCTTCTGCGCGCCCGGAGAGTCGATTGGTCTCGGCGTGCTTGCGCCCCTCCGCGGCCTGCACGAGCACGTTCACTCTCGCGCCGACGAGCTTCTGGTTCTCCTCCCAGGAGATCTGGTCCTGCAGCGCCGCGAGACGCTCGTAGCGCTCCTGTACGACCGCCTTCGGCACCTGCTCGTCCATGGTCGCGGCGGGCGTACCTTCGCGAATCGAGTACTGGAAGGTGAAAGCGGATGCGAAGCGCGCGGCCGCGACGACCCGCAGCGTCTCCTGAAAGTCCTCTTCGGTCTCGCCGGGGAACCCCACGATGATGTCCGTGGAGATCGCGGCGTTCGGGATCTTCGCGCGCACCCGATCCAGGATGCCGAGGAACTTCTCCGACCGGTAGCTCCGCTTCATCGCCTTCAGAATGCGATCAGAGCCGGACTGCAGCGGCATGTGCAGCTGTGGCATCACGGTCGAAGTCTCGGCCATGGCGTCGATGACGTCGTCTGTGAAGGCCGCCGGATGCGGGCTGGTGAAGCGGATACGCTCGAGGCCGTCGATCTGCCCGGCAGCGCGCAGCAGTTTTCCGAACGCCTGCCGGTCGCCGAATTCGACGCCGTAAGAGTTCACGTTCTGGCCGAGCAGGGTCACCTCGATTGCCCCGTCATCCACGATTGCCTGGATCTCGGCCAGGATGTCGCCGGGGCGCCGGTCCTTCTCCTTGCCACGCAGCGCGGGAACGATGCAGAACGTGCAGGTGTTGTTGCAGCCGACCGAAATGGAGACCCAGCCGCTGTAGGTGGACTCGCGATGCGCGGGCAGCGTGGAGGGGAAGATCTCGAGGGACTCGAGGATCTCCAGCTGCGCCTCGCCGTTGTGCCGGGCGCGCTCCAACAGGGTGGGCAGCGAGCCCATGTTGTGGGTGCCGAAGACGACATCCACCCACGGCGCCTTCTTCAGAATCGTGGATTTGTCTTTCTGGGCGAGGCAACCGCCGACAGCGATCTGCATGCCCTCGTGAGTTCCTTTGACGGATGCGAGCATGCCCAACGTGCCGTAGAGCTTGTTGTCCGCGTTCTCGCGGACCGCGCAGGTGTTGATCACAACGACATCGGCTTCGCCGTTCACCGCTCGGACGTAGCCTGCCACCTCCAGTGAACCGCTCAGGCGCTCGGAGTCGTGCACGTTCATCTGGCACCCGAAGGTGCGCACCTCGTAGGTGCGCGGGGTGGCCAGTGCTGTTGCGGTCATGCGCTCAAGCTTAAGGCTCAGCGGATGTGAGGTCAGCGGAAGACCGGGCCGCCCGAGTTGCGCGACCCCGACGGGGCGAGCGCAGCGGACACCGCCGCCGACACCACAGACCCCCCGTATCCCTTGCGCATGAGGAACGCACCGAGCCTGCGCTTGGCAGTCTCCTGGTCGAGGGAACGAAGCTGTGGTGCGCGTTTGATCGCGATCTCCGTGGCCCGCTCCAGTTCGTCGTCACCAGCCGATGCCATCGAGCCCTCGATCGCGATGCCGTCCAGCTTGCGACGCCGGAGCTCCGCGTTCAGGGCGGAGCGGCCGAGTCCCTTGCGCTCGCGCAGAGTGCGCACGAGAGTCTCGGCGAGCGCGGCGTCGTCGAGGAGTTGCACGCGCTCCAGGCGCTCGATCTCGGCGACCACTGCATCCGCTTCGAAGTCGCGGCCGACCAGGTAGTCGTGCATCTCGCGGCTCGACATGCCCCGACGAGCCAGAGCGTACATGCTCACGTTCTCGATCGGCTCGAAGCGTTCTCGTTTCGGCGCCCGCTCCTCGCGAACCGGCGGCTCGATGGCTTCTGCTTGCTGCGCATCGTCGGTCTCCAATGTTTCGGAGCCGAAGGTGCTGGCGTAAGTGGGGAGCGCCGCGGGGGACGATTCGTTCGACGGCGAGTGACCCGCGTTCTCGGCACGCTCTCCGCCCGGCTGAGTGCCGAACAGGTAGGTGACCGGGGCGAGTCGCTCGCCGTCGGACGAAGTCATGACTACTCCCCGACCGCTGCGGCGAACTCGGCGGGTGCCGGCTCGACCGCGAGAACCGGACCTGCGGCAGCCTTCTTGGCGTCTGCCGCCGCGACCTTGGCCGCCGCGTCATCCGCTGCCTTGGCGTCCTTCGCCTGCTGGGCCTTGGCCTCTGCGCCGATGCCGAGCTTGTTCATGATCTTCTGCTCGATCTCGGC
>JBDUEC010000088.1:0-9068 GCA_040002655.1 Rhodoglobus sp.
CCGGGGCGTAGCTCAGCTTGGTAGAGCGCTCGGTTTGGGACCGAGAGGCCGCAGGTTCGAATCCTGTCGCCCCGACACACACCCCTAATTCAGAAGCACAGTCAAGACACACAGGAGTAATCGCGTGAAGACCACGGTTGAGAAGCTGAGCCCCACCAGGGTCAAGCTCAACATCGCAGTGACCCCCGACGAGCTCAAGCCGAGCATCGACCACGCCTACGAGCACATCGGCTCGCAGGTGAACATTCCCGGCTTCCGCAAGGGCAAGATCCCGCCACAGCTGATCGACCAGCGTGTCGGTCGCGAAGAGGTACTCAACCACGCCGTGAGCGACGGCCTGGACAAGTTCTACCGCCAGGCGGTGGAAGACGAGAACATCCGCGTGCTCGGTCGCCCCGAAGCCGACATCAAGACCTGGCCAGAGGTCAAGGACTTCAGCGGAGACCTCGAACTCACTGTCGAGGTGGACGTGCGCCCCGAGTTCGACCTGCCCAAGTACGAGGGCCTCAAGCTCACGGTTGACGCCGTCGAGGTGTCAGCGGATGACATCAAGGACGAGCTGGACGCCCTGCGCAGCCGCTTCGGCACCCTGGTCACCGTGGACCGCCCCGCCAAGAACGGGGACTTCGCGCAGCTCGACCTGGTCGCGATGATCGCCGGCAACGAGGTCGACACCGCCAACAGCATCTCCTACGAGGTTGGCTCCGGCGAACTCATCGACGGAATCGACGAGGCGCTCGACTCCCTCAGTGCCGGCGAGACCACCACGTTCGAGTCCACCTTGCTGGGTGGCGACAGCGCCGGCGAGAAGGCGGAGATCACCGTCTCGCTGCTCGCGGTCAAGGAGCGCGAGCTGCCCGAGGCAGACGACGACTTCGCCCAGATCGCCAGCCAGTTCGACACGATCAAAGAGCTGAAGGACGACATCAAGGAGCAGGTCGCCAAGTCGAAGGCGTTCGGCCAGGGCGCCCAGGCACGCGACCAGATCGTTGACGAGCTCGTGAAGCTCGTGACCATCCCGGTTCCGCAGGCACTCATCGACAACGAGGTGAACCGTCACCTCGAGAACGAGAACCGCCTCGAGGATGACGCGCACCGCGCCGAGGTCGCCGAGTCCAGCGAGAAGACCTTCCGCAGCCAGATTCTGCTCGACTCGATCGCCGAGAAGGAGGAGATCAAGGTCAGCCAGGACGAGCTCACCCAGTACCTCATCCAGGGCGCCGCGCAGTACGGCATGGAGCCGGGCGAGTTCATCCAGGTGCTCGACAAGAACGGCCAGATCCCGGCCATGATCGGAGAGGTCGCTCGCGCCAAGGCGCTCGCGACCGTGCTCGACAAGGCGAAGGTCGTCGACTCCAAGGGTAAGGACGTCGACGTCTCCGCGTTCACCGCGGCAATCAACGCGCCGGCCTCAGACGACGAGGAGTTCGAGGTCGCCTCGACCTCGAACCTGCTTGAGCAGGCCAACGGTGGGCACGAGGGCCACGGGCACGGCGCTGACCGCGACAGCCACGGTCGCAAGTCGAACCACGAGCACTTCGGGCACGACCACAAGTAATCGCCTACTGAGCCGCCGGCCCAGCAAGCTGGTCCGGACTGCTCAGCGGGGGCCTAACGTAGAGGAGCCCGCGACCGATGGTCGCGGGCTTCTTGCGTTAGTCGTGCAGTCCGTCGGTGAGCGCGTCGAAGAGCCGGTCGAGACGCACCCGGTGGTCGCCGAGCACGGCGTTCCACGCTTCTCCGGCCATGAGTCGGCGTGCGGTCTCCACCATCACCGAGGTGTATCCGGCTAGGAACAGGGCGGCGAGCAGGGGTGCGTCGCCGTCGAACGACGGATCGCGCTCAAGCTCTTCGGCAAGAGTGCGCTGCAACTCGGAGGCGATCTCACGCGCACGTGCGACGAGGGCGGGGGACTCGGCCACCGTGCGGAAGAACGGGGTGGAACGCTCGTCCACACCCGAAAGCGGATGCCGCTCCGCGAAGAGACGCACGCTCGTCTCGCGCAGCGAGGCCAGCACTCCCGAGCCGGGTGCCCGGTCGCGCACCGCCGCGCGCAGGAGCTCAACGGCATCAGCCGCCCGATCGAGGAACAGGTCCTCCTTGCGGGGAAAGTGGTTGAAGACGGTGACGCTCGAGACGCCGGCCTCGCGCGCGACCTCGGCCACGGTGACGGCGTCATAGCCGCGCTCGAGGAACAGCCGGTTGGCGACCTCGCGGATGCGCGCGCGGGTCTGTGGGCCGCCTCGCTCACTCGTTCTGGGCATCCGCACTCACTTTCTTGTGTAACCCAACTTAGTACTTGTGTAACTACATTTAGTCAGATAACTTAGTGGCATGACCTCAACCCAGACAACCCGGACCGCCCCCACGTCCCTGCGCCAGGCGTGGATGGCCCTGGCGGGCCTTTCCGCTGTGTTCCTCTTCGAGATGCTCGACAACTCGATCCTCAACGTCGCGCTGCCCACCATCGGGCGCGAACTGCACGCATCGACCACCGGGCTCCAATGGGTGACCGGCGTGTACGCAGTCGTGTTCGGCGGCTTAATGCTCGCGTTCGGAGCCATCGCAGACCGCTTCGGACGGCGGCGGATCATGCTCGTCGGCCTGGTTCTGCTCGCCGTCGCGAGCCTGGCGACCGCCTTCGTCACCACGTCCGAAGAGCTCATCGCCGTGCGCGCTGTGATGGGCATCGCCGCCGCCATGACCACACCCGGCTCCATCGCGTTGGCCTTCCGGCTTTTCGACGGCGACCAGCTGCGGGTGCGCGCCATGAGCCTGATCACCACGGTTGGGCTGGTTGGCCTTGCCATCGGCCCCACAGTCGGAGGATTCGTGCTCGCGATCGCACCGTGGCAGGTTCTGCTACTGGTCAACGTGCCGATCGCCGTGCTCGCCTTCATCGGCATCCGCCTCGGCATCGCGCGCGACGACGCCGCGGAACTTCACCACGATCCGATCGACATCGCCGGTGCCGTGCTCGGGACGGCGACCATTGTGCTCGCGCTCATCGCGCCGACGCTGTTCGTCAACGAAGGTGCCGGTGCATGGTCGGCCTGGGTGGTCACCGGAGCAGCCGTCGCGGCAGGCGTGCTCTTCGTGCTCCGGGAGCGCACTGCACGGCATCCGCTTCTGGACCTCGCGCTCATCACCCGCCCGCTGGTCTCGAGCGGCCTCGCTTACAAGGCGGCGTCTGGCCTGGCCGTCGCCGGGCTCGGGTACATGGTGACCCTCCAGCTCCAACTCGACTGGGGATGGCCGCCGGTTCTGGCATCCATTGGCATGTTGCCGCAGGTGGTCGTGCTGATTCTCGGCGGCCCGCTCGCCAACCGTTTCATCGCCCGAGTCGGACTCGACCGAGCCGCCTGGATCGGTGCTGCGGCGGTCGTTGCGGGACTCGCGGTGTTCGGCGCGTTGAGCAGCTTCGGGTACCCCTGGATCGCGGTCGCGCTCGTGCTGGAGGCCGCCGGCATCCGGGTCGTCGGAGTCGTCGCAGGAACCAACGTGCTCCGCGGCCTGCCTGTAAATCGCACGTCCATCGGTGCCGCTCTGGTGGATACGTCCTCAGAGGTGGCCACCGCGGTCGGTATCGCGGTCGCCGGCACCGTTCTCGCTGCACTGTTCACGGGCAGTATCTCTTCCACGAATTGGAGCGCCGCCCAGACCGCAGAGTTCGAGGCGGGCATCATGATCGCGGGCCTCGGCCTCACAGCCGTAGCCGCGGCGCTCGTGGCCTTCGGCTTCCTGCGGAGCCGTCGCGCCGAATCGGCCTAGCGCAGCAGGTCGACAGCGTAGCCGCGCACCGCATTGCCGTACTGCGGCAGGTGGTGCGAGAGCGCCTCGAGCGCCATGGCGAGTGCAGCCGTGTCGTCGCCCTTGCTCGAGAGCACCAGCGCCATGAACGCCTTTCCGGCATCGGCGAGCGGATGCCCCGGCGCGTCCGCGAATTCGTCCTGCAACCAGGACACGGCTTCGTCGTACCGCCCGAGGTTGCGCAGGGTACTGGCCAGTTGGATCACCGCCTGGCCGCGAAGCGGTGGCTCGAGGCCCGCGGACAGGGCTTGCTTGTACAGCGGCTCCGCCTCGGATTCGCGGCCCACGTAGTCGCGGGCGCTTGCCGCCTCGAAAAGTGCGGCAGGGTCATCCGCTGCCCGCTCCGCCACCAGGGCGTCGATCTGGGCGATCACCTCGTCGTCCGTGTGGTCGCCCGTAGACGACCAGACCGCGGCGACGCGCGCCTGCCAGTCGTCGGTCAGGATGCCTCGGCGAGCGAGGCGCTGGACGTGGCGGCCGCGCAGTCGTGCGCCTGCTCCCACGCGAACGCCAGGAACTCGCTCGTCTCGATCGGGCCACTCTCGCCGCACGCGACGCAGAACGGCTCGTATGCGCGCAGTTCGCGGATGTCGATGTCAGCCATACATCGATGATGCGCCCGACCACCGACAGTTGCGGAGGATGACACGCCGTGCACGGGCTGGTCGGCGGCGGGCGCGCGGCGCGTCATCCTCCGCAACCGTCGTGCCCCGGCTGAGGGGAACGGCGCCGCTCCGCTCTGCCTTGGGCGAACAGGGCCGTTCACCCGCGTTGGCTCAGATAGATTCGACACCAAGCGAAAAACTGAATGGGAGCGCAACAATGGCCGAACCGGCACTTGTGAGCAGTGTTTTTGACCGACTGCTGAAAGACCGCATCATCTGGCTCGGGTCAGAGGTGCGTGACGAGAACGCGAACGAGATCGCAGCCAAGCTGCTTCTGCTCGCCGCGGAGGACTCGAAGCGCGACATCTCGCTCTACATCAACTCCCCGGGTGGTTCGATCACCGCGGGTATGGCGATCTACGACACGATGCAGTTCGTGCCGAACGACATCGTCACCGTCGGAATCGGCATGGCGGCCTCGATGGGCCAGCTGCTGCTCACCGCGGGCACCAAGGGCAAGCGATTCATCACGCCGAACGCGCGGGTGCTGCTGCACCAGCCGCACGGTGGATTCGGTGGAACGTCGTCAGACATCCAGACCCAGGCGCAGCTCATCCTCGACATGAAGAAGCGCCTCGCCGAGATCACGGCAGCCCAGACCGGCAAGACGGTCGAGCAGGTCAACGCCGACGGTGACCGCGACCGCTGGTTCAACGCCCAGGAAGCCCTCGAGTACGGTTTCGTCGACCACATCCGCGAGACTGCCCTGGATGTCGCTGACATCACGGCCGGCGAGTCGGACAAGAAGTAGGAGCAGGAAGACAATGGAAACCCCCACATTCAGAGCGGCAGGCAACCTGCCCGGCCAGGTCGCGGCATCCCCGAACGCGCGGTACATCCTGCCGACGTTCGAGGAGCGCACCGCCTACGGCTACAAGCGCCAGGACCCCTACGCCAAGCTCTTCGAGGACCGCATCATCTTCCTCGGCGTGCAGGTCGACGACGCCTCAGCGGATGACGTCATGGCCCAGCTGCTCGTGCTCGAGAGCCAGGACCCCGACCGCGACATCGTCATGTACATCAACTCACCGGGTGGATCCTTCACCGCGATGACGGCGATCTACGACACGATGCAGTACATCCGCCCGCACATCCAGACGGTGGTGCTCGGCCAGGCCGCGTCCGCCGCCGCGGTGATCACGGCCGGTGGCACCAAGGGCAAGCGACTCGCGCTGCCGAACGCGCGCATCCTCATCCACCAGCCCGCCGTTGGCGAGGCCGGAGGCGGACAGGCGTCTGACATCGAGATCCAGGCCCAGGAGATCCTTCGCATGCGCACCTGGCTCGAGCAGACGCTCGCGCTGCACTCCAACCGCACGCAGGAGCAGGTGAACCGCGACATCGAGCGCGACAAGATCCTGGGCGCGGAGGAGGCCGTCGAGTACGGTCTCATCGACCAGGTTCTCACCAGCCGCAAGAACCTGCCGGCGCTGACCGCGAAGTAGCGCTGACCGCGAAGTAAAGCTGAACGAAGAAGGGCCACCCCGCGAGGGACGGCCCTTCTTCTGTTAAGCCCGGTTGGGTTAGGGCGTCTTGCGGCGTCCGAGCACGAGCAGGGTCACGCCGGCCGCGAGCCCGACGGCGATCACTGCTCCGCCGATCCACAGCACGTTGCCGAGGTCGACCTTCTGGTCGGGGGATGCCGGAGCGCTCGCTCCCGGGTCCGGCGCTTGGCCGCCCGCGGTGCCGTTGCAGTTCGGCGCTGTCGTCGACCCCTCGCTCAGCGCCTGGCCGTCTGCCGGAGCCCAGCTGAACGTGAACTCATCGGACACGGTGTGCCCGTCCGACGACACCACCTGCCAGACCACCGTGTAGGTACCGGCAGCCCCCAGGGCCGCCGCCGTCGACATTGTGGGCCCCTCCACGGTGACGCAGCCGTCCCCGTAGAACTTTCCGGCGGCATCCTTCAGCTCGAGGGCGAAGCCGCCGGTGCTGCCACCGAGGGTCAGCAGGGGACCGTTGGTCGTCACCTGGAACTGTTCGGGCAGCTCGGTGAGGGTCTGGCCCGCCGCCGGCGTCGAGGATACGAGGTAGTTGTGGGCCTGCGCCGGGGCCGCAGCCCCGAGCACAGGTCCACCGACCACCAACGCGCCCACAGCGACGAATAGTGCGAACCGAATCGCATTGGCGGTCATGACTACGCCGCGGTCTTCCTGCGAGCGGTGATCCCGATCACGAGCCCGACGATGCCGACGACGAGTCCGCCGATGCCGAGAACCCGGGCGAGCACGTCATCGGAAGCGGCCGGTGCGGTGGTCGCGTCGTGCGCGGTCTCGACAGTCGCGCCATCGGAGTGGTGGTCAGACGGGGGAGTGTCATTCACGTAGAGCACGGGCGCGGGGTGCTCTGCACCCTCCGCTGTCCCGTTCCACTCCACGACCGTTCCGTCGGAGTAGGTCTGCTGCGCGGCGAGCACGATTGAGCCGGTGTCGGGCACCGGACCGACGGACAGCGGGAACAGCTGCAACTGGCCATCCTGGATTTCCGAGCCCGGGCTCGCCGTCCAGGTCACCGAGGTCACCGCGTCGGTGATGTCGCCATCCTCGCCCTTGATGGGCGTGGCCAGCTTCTCGGTGGTCAGCTCCGTGGTCCAGCCGGGAACCGGCACGTAGCTCACGTACGCGAACGGGGTGTCCTGCGGGAGTGTGACGACGATCTTGTTGGTGACGGCAGTGGCGGACTCCGTGGGCACCTTGAAGCTGATCAGGGTGAATGAGCCGGCCGCGGCCTGGTTCGGGCCGACGGTAACGTGGGCGCTCGCCGCCAGTGGTGCAGCAGCGGCAAGGAGCAGGCCGGCGGCCACGGCGGTGACGGCTTGGTAGAGGGATCGCTTGTTCATGAGAGTTCTCATTTCTGACAGGTCGGCGCAGGCGAGCGCGACCGAATGGATGCCGCGAGTGCGGCGAATGGGGTGTCCTACGCGAAAGCGATGGAACGCGGGGGGCCCCGGTGACGTCGAGACGAGAGCAGCCGCGCGAGTTCGCGCGGCATGAAGAACCGGTCGGCGGAGCGCACCACCGGCACGTCGGCGAAGACAGTGGATGCCAGCGCGAGCAGCCGCGCGACGAACAACCGCGCCGTCTCGAGCAGGCCCCACCAGGCGGCCTCGCCGAGTCGCAGCGCCAGAATCGTGATGACGGCTGCGCAGGCGTGCGCCGTCCACATCCACCCGCTGTGGTGCGCCAGCGGACCGGACATCACCATCACCGAACCGTGGTGCATGCCCTGTACCGCGTGGGAGACGGGCGTCGGGTCGCCGACGGCGGTGAAGAGCGTATGGAAGAGCGCCTGGCTCCCGGTGACTGCGAGCGAGAGGCGTGCGAGCGAGAGGCGCCGACCGGTGAGGATGACGCACACGACGAGGGAGAGCGCGAAGGAGACCCCGAGGGAGAACCAGCTCGGAACCTCGTTGCCGGCGACGGAGTGCGAGAATGCGGCGACGAAGGTGGCGATCACCGCGGCGAGAGTGCCGCGAACGAGTCTCGCCCAGCGCGTGCTCATCGTCACTCCCTCCGCGTTCAGAATCAATCGTGCCACGCCGGGCTCGGCGGTGGCTGCATACCCGTATTCGGAGCATCCGCTGCCCGGGTTTGCTTCTGCCGAGGGCGAACGGCGCGCCGTGCCACATTTCCACATGCTGCCTGTGGGTGTCGCTGTCTCGGGTTAGGCTCGGGGGAGGCACCACTGGCAAAGGGAGGTCACAATGGCTCGCATCGGTGAGAGCGCCGACCTGCTCAAGTGTTCCTTCTGCGGCAAATCCCAGAAGCAGGTGCAGCAGTTGATCGCCGGTCCAGGCGTCTACATCTGCGACGAGTGCGTCGAACTCTGCAACGAGATCATCGAGGAGCGCCTGGCCGAAGCCGGCGAGGAGACGACGAGCGAGTTCGACCTTCCGAAGCCCAAGGAGATCTACGCGTTCCTCGAGGAGTACGTGATCGGCCAGGAGGCAGCGAAGATCGCACTCTCGGTGGCCGTGTACAACCACTACAAGCGCATCCGGGCGCGCAGCACCATCACCTCGGCCGACGCCATCATTGACGATGTCGAGATTGCCAAGTCCAACATCCTTCTCATCGGCCCCACCGGTTGCGGCAAGACCTACCTTGCGCAGACCCTTGCGAAGCGACTCAATGTGCCCTTCGCGGTAGCGGATGCCACAGCACTGACCGAGGCGGGCTACGTCGGCGAAGACGTCGAGAACATCCTCCTCAAGCTGATCCAGGCCGCGGACTACGACGTCAAGCGTGCAGAGACCGGCATCATCTACATCGACGAGATCGACAAGATCGCCCGCAAGGCGGAGAACCCGTCAATCACGCGCGACGTGTCGGGCGAGGGCGTGCAGCAGGCGCTGCTCAAGATCCTCGAGGGCACGGTCGCCTCCGTGCCGCCGCAGGGCGGTCGCAAGCATCCCCACCAGGAGTTCATCCAGGTCGACACAACTAACGTGCTCTTCATCGTGGCCGGCGCATTCGCCGGGCTCGAGGAGATCATCTCGCAGCGTGCGGGCAAGAAGGGCATCGGCTTCGGCGCCCCGCTGCACAGCAAGGGCGACGATGTGAACCTGTTCGGCGAGGTGCTGCCGGAAGACCT